>NZ_SSXS01000009.1:125066-135411 GCF_004832235.1 Methylophaga sp. SB9B | reverse complement strand
TTGCACACCTTTGACCAGCGGGTCCAAATCATATTGAGACATTAACGACATCAACATTTTGGCTGAAGCAGCAAGACGGTTATCCAGCGTATTCTGCATTTCTTTCTGCACGCTCATTAGCAACCACCCCAAGCCCCTAACAACCCAAGGGCACCCCATGTGCTGGCCTGCGGCTTCACTGCGTTGCTCGGTTTATCTGGGGATTGGCCAAAACTCGCTGCGCTCACAAATTTGTCTGGAACAAATTTGGACGCCGAAGGCGCCCGAAGGGTGAGTGGCATGGATGCCATGAATCAGACACTGACCAATCCTTATCCAGATAAACCTGCGCTACTCGTCAGCACAAAAGGGGGGTTAGGGGGTAACATTTGAGCTTTGTGGTTGATTACCCCGTTAATGCGCCTGTTCCCAATTATCCCCAACCCCAATTCCCACTTCTAACGGAACAGCCAATTCGGCGGCTTGAATCATAAATTGCTCTATTTCAGTTTTAGCCAAATCAAGCTGATCTTCGGGTACTTCAAATACCAATTCATCGTGTACCTGCATGATCATGCGGATGCCGGTATCTGCTTTGAGCAGCCAGTCATGGATAGAAATCATGGCGCGTTTGATAATGTCCGCCGCGCTGCCCTGCATCGGCGCGTTAATCGCGGTGCGTTCGGCGTATTGGCGACGCAGGCCATTGCTGGAGTTGATTTCCGGCAGATATAAACGGCGGCCGAAAATGGTTTCAACGTAACCATCTTTTTTTGCCTGTTCGCGGGTATTGTCCATATAGTTTCTTACGCCGGGATAGCGTTCGAAATAAGTCTCCATATATTTGGCGGCCTGATGACGTTCGATACCGAGTTGTTTGGATAAGCCATGAGCTGACATGCCGTAAATCAAACCAAAGTTGATGGCTTTGGCGCTGCGACGTTGATCACCGGTGACGTTTTCTGGCTCTACGCCAAAGATTTCAGAAGCGGTATGGCGATGAATATCTTCACCCTCGGCGAACGCGGTCAGCAGGCTTTTATCACCGGATAAATGCGCCATGATGCGCAGTTCAATTTGTGAATAATCGGCTGCCAGTATCTTGGCGCCTTTACCAGCCACAAACGCTTCACGGATTTTACGGCCTGTTTCGGTACGGATCGGAATATTCTGTAAATTCGGATCGGAAGACGATAGGCGTCCAGTCGCGGTTACTGCCTGATGGTAAGAAGTGTGCACACGACCAGTCTGTTGATTGACCTGTTGTGGCAGCTTGTCTGTGTAGGTGGATTTGAGCTTACTTAAACTGCGGTAGTTCATAATAATTTGTGGCAATTCATAGCCATCATCTGCCAGTTCCTGCAGCACATTTTCAGCTGTCGAGGGCTGACCTTTGGGCGTTTTCTTACGCACCGGCAACTGTTGCTGGTCGTAAAGAATTTCTTGCAATTGCTTTGGTGAACCCAGATTAAATTTGGTCCCGGCAGAGGCATGGGCTTCTTTTTCCAGCCGATCAATATCCAAAGCCAGTTGATCGCTTTGTTGCTGCAGCATAAAGATATCGATATGCACGCCATTACGTTCCAGTGTGTTCAACACCGGCAGTAACGGTATTTCCAGTTCACGATACACTTTATCCAAGGACGGAATCGACTGCACTTTTGGCCACAAAACGTGATGCAGCTGCAAGGTGATATCGGCATCTTCACAGGCATAAGGCGAGGCTTCTTCTAAACCGATTTCATTGAAGGTCAGTTGTTTTTTGCCTTTACCGGCAATGTCTTCAAAATGAATGGTGCTGCGGTTCAGATATTTTTCGGCCAGCGAATCCATATCATGACGGGTTGCGGTGCTGTCGAGCACATAGGATTGCAGCATGGTGTCATGGGCAATGCCCTGCAAATCAATGCCATGGTTGAGCATAATATGCCGGTCATATTTGAGGTTCTGGCCACTTTCAGCGCCTTGGGATCTTCCAGCAATGGTTTAATCAACGCCAGTGTGGTATCAAAATCCAATTGATCCGGTGCGCCCGGATAATCATGCGCCAGTGGCAGATAGGCTGCTTCACCGGCTTTAATGGCAAAGGACATACCGACAATCCGCGCCTGCAAATAATTAAGGCTGGTAGTTTCGGTATCGAACGCAAACAATTCGGCTTTTTTGAGTCTTTCCAGCCAGCTATCCAGCTGCTGCTGAGTCAAGATGGTTTCGTAATGGGTTTCATTGCTGGTGGCAGGTTCATCCATTTTTGTCGAAGCCGCAGCAACCGGCGCAGAGTCTAATTCCTGTAGCCAGCTTCTGAATTCGTAACGTCGATACAACTCAGCCAGTTTCTGGTTATCCGCCGCTTGCATATCCAAAGTTTCCGGAGTGAAATCCAGCTCGACATCCATCTTGATGGTCGCTAGTTGATAGGACAGTGGCAAAGCATCAACGGCTGCGCGTAACTTCTCACCCAGTTTGCCTTTCACTTCATCAGCATGTTCGATAACACCCTGCAAACTGCCATATTGTTGCAGCAGTTTGGTCGCGGTTTTCGGGCCCACACTGTCAACGCCTGGAATGTTATCCACCTTGTCACCCATCAGCGCCAAATAATCGACGATTTGTTGTGGTGTCAGACCAAACTTTTCCTTTACGGCGGCGATATCTGTTTTGCTGTTATTCATCGTGTTGACCAGCGTCACATGCTCGCTGACCAGTTGCGCCATATCCTTGTCACCAGTGGAAATTACTGTTTCAATTCCTGCTGCAGTGGCCTGTTTTGCCAGCGTGCCAATTACATCGTCGGCTTCAACATTATCAATGCACAGCAGCGGCAATCCCATGGCTTTGACAATTTCGTGAATGGGCGCAATCTGTTCGCGTAAATCGTCCGGCATTGGCGGCCGGGTGGCTTTATACTCGGCATACAGATCATTACGGAAAGTTTTACCTTTGGCATCAAATACCACGGCCATATGTTCGGGATTATAGTCACGGATCAATTTACGCAGCATATTGATGACGCCATAAATTGTGCCGGTTGATTCGCCGTCGCTGTTGGTCAGTGGCGGCATCGCATGATAAGCGCGATACAGGTAAGAAGAGCCATCAACGAGTATAAGTGGTGCAGTTTGAGTCATAGTTCACAAGGCCTGAAATTAGTGGCAAACAGATTGCTTTAATCATCGTAGCGGAAATGCTATCTTTATCGGAAATTTAGTGGAGCTAAGTCATGTTAAAACCGTTCGCCATTGTATGCGCAATCAGCGCGATGATCACAGGAAGTGCCTGGGCAGGGGCTGCCGGTCCAGATTTGACTCAACCTCCAGTCATACCACCACCTTTGCAGGATGGCGAAAGTATCGAACCTGAAATCACCATCATTCAGGAAGATGATCGCACTATCGAAGAATACCGCGTCAATGGTCAGCTTTACATGATCAAAATCACCCCTGATATTGGTCCAGCTTATTACCTGATGGATACCGATGGCGATGGTAATTTGGAAACCCAGAAACATAATCTTGCCAATCCGGAAGTGCCGAACTGGATCCTGTTTCAATGGTAACAAACACTCCCGTTAACTGAGATTTTCATGTCTGTTTATACCGAAGTCGGGCGCGATGAATTAATTGCGTTCATCGGCGAGTATGCGGTTGGTAATCTGATTGATTACCAGGCATTTCTGCCGGAATTGAAAACACCAATTATTTTGTAACAACGGATCAGGGCGAGTTTGTCCTGACTTTGTTCGAACAGCATGAATTTGCCGAATTGGATTACTTTCTCGAAGTCATGACGTTTTTCTTCAAGCATGGCATTCCCTCGGCGCATCCCGCTGAGGATAAACAAGGTAATTACCTCAAATCCTTATGTGGTCGTCCGGCAGCGCTGGTGATGCGTCTGGCGGGACATACTGTCGATGAACTTGCCACTCTGGGCCAATGCGAGGCTATAGGCGATATGCTGGCGCAAATGCATTTAGTCGGCGAGAAGTTTAAACATCGTCGGGCAACGCAACGCGGTGCTGACTGGCGCGAATCGATGGCCGAAACCTTGCTGCCGCATATGTCGGCAGAGCAGGCTGAAATGCTCAAAGCCGAACTCGATTTTCAACAACATTACAGCGATCTGGAATTACCTTGGGGTGTCACTCATTCCGATTTATTCCGTGATAACGCTTTGTTTATCGACGATGAATTACAGGGCATTATTGATTTTTACTTTGCCTGCGATGAATTTCTGATTTACGACCTGGCAGTGGCGGTTAATGATTGGTGTGTTAACGAACAGGGCCTGATTGATAACGAACGCTACCAACGTTTGATGAATGCCTACCTGCAACGTCGTCAACTCAACGAAGCCGAACAGTCCAATTGGAATCTAGTTTGCCGTGCAGCAGCATTACGTTTCTGGCTATCACGCCTGCAGGATCAGCTTTTCCCACGCGAAGGCGAAATGACACAGATTAAAAATCCGGATGCATTTCTGAAAATCCTGCAACAGCATCGTCACAACCCATTGTCTTTAAATACTTTGCAAAACGCTTGATGTTATTCCATCAGGCGTTTTTCCGTTTATGAAAGTATTAATCATCAAGCTCACCTCCATGGGCGATTTAATGCATGCGTTACCGGCGTTGAGCGATGCGGCAAAAGCTTTTCCCGGTATTGAATTTGACTGGGTGGTCGATGAAGCCTTTGCTGAAGTACCCAAATGGCACCCAAATGTTCGTAAAGTCATCACCACCTCACATCGTCGTTGGAAGAAATCCGCCTGGCAAACGCTGACTGGAGGGGAGTTGCGCCAGTTTTATCGTGAACTGAATCTGGATGATTATGATGCCGTCGTTGATATGCAGAATAATCTGAAAAGCGCGCTGGTCAGTAAATTACGTCGCGGACCGGTGTATGGCCTGGACAAGGAATCCTGCCGTGAACGCCCGGCTCATCTGGCTTATCAATATCCAATCAACGTTAATCCGCAGCAACATGCGGTGGATCGGATGCGGCAGATCCTCTCAAAGGCGCTGGACTACCCGCTGCCCAAAACCCCCGCCAAATACGCGGCGAATTTCAGTAAATATCCGTTACCGGAGCTCGAGTTTGTTTTACCCGAGCGTTATCTGATGTTTGTGCATAACGCCAGTTGGCTCACCAAACTCTGGCCGATTAATTTTTGGCAGCAATTGGTGTTACAGGCGCGAGCTGAAGGTTATGCCGTATTGTTACCTTGCGGTAACAATGAAGAATATATGCGCGCTCAACAGATCGCCTCAGTCGATGAAATGGCTTTCGCCTTACCGCGTTTGGGTTTGAATGATATCGCGGCGATCATGCATCACTCGGCGGGTGCAGTATGCAGTGATACCGGATTGGCCCATCTTGCTGCTGTGGCCGGAACGCCTGCGTTAACCTTATACGGTGCGACAGACACAGCGTTGATTGGCACCTATGGTAAACATCAGCAACATCTGGTCAGCGATTTTAACTGTGCCCCATGCTACAAACGTAAATGTCCTTTACCTGCCTCACGCAATGGCGAACCTGTCTGTATGACCGAAATGACACCGGAAATGGTTTGGCATGGACTGCAACCGCTTTTAGCCGCACAATAACCGCTTTCCCTAATCAATAATTCAAACGTTATGAAAAATGCATTCCCGGATTTTCGGCAGGCCAATGTGGTTGTAGTTGGTGATTTGATGCTGGACCGTTTCTATTTCGGCAAAACCAAACGTATTTCACCAGAAGCACCGGTGCCGGTGGTCAATATTGAACGTTTGGAAGATATTCCGGGCGGTGCCGCCAATGTGGCGATGAATATTGCTTCACTGGGCGCTAAATGCATTTTGTCAGGTATCACCGGGCAGGATGAAGCCGCTCAGGTGTTAGAAGAAAGACTGCATTCGGTCAGTATTGAATGTGCGTTTCATCAAACCACACAGCATCCCACCATCATTAAATCCCGCATTATCAGTGCTCATCAGCAACTGCTACGAATGGATTTTGAAAGCCGCTTCACCGTGGAAAGCGGTGTTGGCATGGCTGACAAAGTCACGCCATTGCTCGTCAATGGTGGGGTGATGGTCTTGTCGGATTACGATAAGGGAACGCTACACGATCCACAGCAGTGGATCACTCTGGCTAAATCAAACGAAATGACAGTGCTGGTTGATCCGAAAGGCAATGACTTCAGTAAATACCGTGGCGCGGATTTAATTACCCCCAACCTCACCGAATTTGAAGCGGTAGCGGGCGAAATTAAGTCAGAAGCAGATCTGATTGATAAAGCCAAAAAACTGATTGCCGACTTTGATATTAAAGCCGTATTGATTACCCGCAGTGAACAGGGCATGTCGCTGATCACCAATGACAACAACGAATTCCATCTCCCGGCGATTGCCAAAGAAGTCGCGGATGTCACCGGAGCAGGGGACACTGTAATTGCTACATTGGCAGCAGCGTTGGCAGCCGGACAATCCATGAAACAAGCCGTCACCTTGGCCAATGTCGCCGCCAGTATTGTGGTCAGCAAACTCGGCACATCTACTGTCAGCGAACCAGAATTGTTTGCCGAATACCAACGCCATCAGGGAACCCATCAAAGTGATCATTCCTTTGCCGGTGCGGTCACCGTCGAGCAATTAAAAATTGCCGTAGATCAAGCCAAAAAACGTGGCGAGAAAATTGTGTTTACTAATGGCTGTTTCGATATTCTGCATGCCGGTCATGTCAGCTATCTGCATCAGGCGCGGGCTGAGGGCGATAGACTGATTGTCGCGATTAACAGCGATGAATCTGTCACCAAACTTAAAGGCAAAGGCCGTCCGATCAATACCGCTGATCGACGTCAGATCGTATTGGCAGGCCTGGCCGATGTGGATTGGGTCACCGTCTTTGAAGGCGATACACCAGAAGACCTGCTCAGAGAAATCCAGCCGGATATTCTCGTTAAAGGCGGTGACTACGATAAAAAAGGCGTGGTGGGCTGGGAAATAGTTGAAGGTTATGGAGGCGAAGTCAGAGTGATGGGCTTAACCGAAAACTGCTCTACCACGGCGATTGTGAATAAGATCCATCAGGATAGATAAAAGCAATTTATCTGCGGATTATCAGGATATTTTTGGTAGGTTGGGTTGAATGAAATGAAACCCAACAAATATCGGAACTACAGGGTGAAAATGTTGAGCATCGCAAGCTCAACCCAACCTACCAGACTACTCCACCACGGCAATAGTGAATAAGATTCATCAGGATAAACGCAATTCATTTAATTCGATTGAACATTCACCCCTTGAACCAACAACAACTTAAGCTGCTGTTGTTCAGCTATCTCATAAATGATGCCATGAAATAGTTGATGCCCAGCAGCATCAAGTTTTGCTGGCAGCTGTGCAATCAAGAAACTACCCACCTGAGCAATTCTTAATGGTTTGTGTGGCGTCATGCCAACCGCAGTTAGCTGGGTATTAATCTGCTCGCGAATTGCTTCAGCCGGTGCTGCGAACAGAATCTGCCGCAATGCCTGAGAAATCATCCGAATCGGAATATACGAGAAATACCCGGCGATTATCAGCACCATCAATGGATCCGCATAACGGGCGTAATCGGCAAACGGTGAATGACTGATGGCAAATGTCATTACAAACCCCAACAACACCGCCGCACTTAACCAGGTATCCATTTGCCATTGGCGTTGCTCTGCAGCGACCAGTGTGGTGTTCAGGTCCTTTTTACGGTGATAAATGTAGGCCCAGGTAATCGCACAACCGATGACATTGACGACACCAAACACTAACGCGAGATCCAGATTAACCTCTCTACCACCTTGTAACAGGCTGACTAAAGCGAAGATCATTGAAACAAGACACACCAAAGCAATGACAATACCCTTCACCAGAATCGCAATAGGCTCAATGGTAAGACGGCCAAAGGGATAGTCATTATTCGCAGGCTTATTAGCCAGTTTTAATGCCAGCAAGGATAACGACGCCAGTGCTAACGAAAGTAACGAATAAGCACTATCAAATAAAATCATCACCGAACCACTGAGCAAACCCAGGATCAGCCCTGAAATAGAGAAGATGGCGGCCGATATCGCCGACACCATTAACACTCTCCGTTCTATATTTATCCGCATAACCGCTCCTCAACTAATGGCATGTACTTTAGAGGGGGCCAGGCATTCGACAAAATCGCTCAGCGCCAATATAGTTAGCGCTAAATCAAATATTGAGCAGAGCTGAATATGCGGATTGAACAAATTGAAGCGTTTGTGAAAACAGCAGAAAGCGGATCCTTCGCAAACGCTGCTATCGCATTAGGAATGAGACGAAGCACCGTAAGTGCAGCGGTATCTGCATTGGAAGATGAGTTGGCAATTAACCTTTTTCAACGCTCTGGCAACAGTTTGCAGATAACCCCCATTGCACAATCTTTATTGGCGGACAGCCAGCGTTTATTGCAATCCGCCAGCCGTATCAGACAACTTAGTAATCAGCATCTGGAAGGTATCGAATCCGAACTTCGTATAGCTCGCGATGATGCATTACCGGAAATCTTCTGGCATCAGTGCATGCATGATTTACACGTTGAATTTCCGCAAACCTCCACCTCGGTTTATTTGTTACCCACTCAAGAGCATCACGAGTTTATTGATAATGGAATTGTTGATATCAGCTTTGGCGTCAATAACGCGGTAGATCCCAATTTTCGGCTCGGCATGATCGAACAGCGCACGGTTGTCAGTCCAGCACATCCACTAGCCAATCTGGCTCAGGTGACAGAAAGCGATTTAAGCCAATACACGCAGATCTGTCTTACCTTCCTGCAAAAGGGACAGCTGGTCATTCAGAACCAGATAGGTCGGCAGTATTCAGGTCTTACGATGTATGAATTAATCAGAGACGCCGTATTACGTGGTGATGGCTGGGCCATATTACCCACAACGCTAATTCAAACTCACCTCAAACAGCAACAGCTCGTGAGCCTCGCAACCGAAACGGCATTATCTGCCACGTATTTCCAATGCTTATCCCGGCAGGCAAACCGCAAGGTCGCCACCTGGTTAAAGAATCGTGTCACGCATGCGTTAACCCATGAATTTAAAGGCTGGTAGGTGTAAAAGAATTTATCCGCAGATTACGCTGATGGACGCAGTTTTTTAGGGTGTTTTTGGTAGGTTGGGTTGAATGCAATGAAACCCAACAAATAACGAAAATTCAAACCAAAATGTTGGGTTTCGCAAGCTCTACCCAACCTACCCTACAGTTACCGATCCGCCCACAGATACATGCTCGCTTTTTTATTGAGCACCTGTAATTCATATGATTTTGAACAGGCCGTTGCTGCAAATCCATAACAGACGTGAAGGGGAAGCAAGTGCTCTTCTCTTGGGTGGCAATAGCGTGCAAAAGGTGCTGACTGCCAATTGATAAGCCTTTGTTCTCTTTCGGTTTCAGTCAGCTTTTGATCACTGCACGTTTCAAGTAACCAGTCTTCGAATGACTCGTTCATGGTTTTTGCTTCATCCGTCTCCGGCGTGAAAAAAGCCCGCATATTGTGAAAGGAAAAACCGGAACCTATCAGCAGCAACGATTGATCGCCCAACGTTTGTAGAGCCTGTCCCATCTTGATATGCAGCTCAGGGTCGAGACTACTTACCAAAGATAATTGAACGCAGGGGATATCCGCTTCCGGATACATGATTTTTAATGGTACAAAAAGACCGTGATCAAACCCTCGGCTATCATCAAGTTTTGATTCAATACCAGCATCCCTCAACGCTTCAGCCATTGACTGCGATAACGTCGGATTTCCCGGAGACGGATATTCAATCTCATAGGATTCTTTGGGAAACCCGTTGTAATCGTAGATAAGTGAAGGGTTTTCACCAGAAGTAATAGTCGGAGAAGTTTGTTCCCAATGAGCGCTGACAACAATGATTGCAGACGGTCGTTCGATTGATGCCGCGATATTCTTCAAACACTCAACCATCTCTTCATGACTTTCATCACCCAGTAACGGCATTGGTCCACCACCATGAGATAAATATAAGGCTATATGTTGATTGTTCATTGGGATTCCTCGCTGATAAATAAACCACGGAGACACAGAGTTTTTAAAGAATTTATCCGCAGATTACGCAGATGTACGCAGATTATTACGGTGTTTTTGGTTAGGTTGGGTTGAATGCAATGAAACCCAACAAATTAAGAAATAATCAAAATTCAAGGGAAAACGTACCCTTTTATTCTAATAGATATAACGATGCTATCACCGTGTTGTGTAGCGGAGGATTTGGAATCCGGTGCATATCCCCTGGTTAGTTTCTCTCTAGATTAAGCAGATTCTGTGCATGCTTCTTGGCAGTTTCG
>NZ_SSXS01000009.1:92856-124971 GCF_004832235.1 Methylophaga sp. SB9B | reverse complement strand
CCCTTTTATTCTAATAGATATAACGATGCTATCACCGTGTTGTGTAGCGGAGGATTTGGAATCCGGTGCATATCCCCTGGTTAGTTTCTCTCTAGATTAAGCAGATTCTGTGCATGCTTCTTGGCAGTTTCGGTGCCCTTATACTTATCGAGAAGAATTTGCTGAATATCATGATATATTTCCAAAAACTGACAAAGATGCTTTGCGTAGTGTGAAACATCTCTCCGTTCAGGGACTAATGTAACGTTGCCGATATGGACAGCGCCTAAACGGTATGAATTCGTCCAAGATTCATTCATGGTATTTCGAAGGGCGGCACTTACTAAAGCAACAAGCTTAGTTTCAATGTGCGGTGAATATTTAAAAAGTTCGTCTGCTGTTCGCTCCAACCCCACAATACTACTTTCGACGGCATCTCCAACTTTCATGTTATGGCCGCCTTTACCAACTCTGAAATTCTTTAATTCATCATCCATGAAAACACCTTGCATGGCCTCTTGAAAATCAGTTTCGGTCAGGTCAGCTAATTTTATATCCTTCTGTGAAATCCGCATATTTGTCGCGTCTTGAATTATAAAAAGTATATAAAAAAGTATCCTGCTGATTAAGTGTGCTGCGTGTTCTTCTATATGCTGGCGCTCTATCTTTCTAGGAACAACAAATGTCACGATATAGAAAAAATAGGCTGCCACATAAGAAAGACTTACATTTACCACCAGATTTCCTAATCTTGCCCCTCCGCTGAATAACTCAGGAACGTCATGAAAAACGAACTCCACCAAAAAAATCGCAACTATGGCAGCTAGTAATGAAAAAAATAGCACTCTCTTTGGTGACAAAAGTCCCATGGTTTCTTCTCAAGCTATCAGTTTGTTAGGAGCTTTTATTTTCAAGCCTTTTCCGGATCCCATTGGCCTTACGCTTTACACCGATTTTAGGGTTTATTTCTAGAGCAGAGTCGAATGCTGCAAGCGCTTCTTCGTCGTTGCCGCGCCGCTCATACGCTAAACCTTTTACTTTGAGGGCCATAGCTTTCCAGTGATCATTTTTCTCAGCCCCAGCTGCAAGCGCTTTTGAGCTAGCTTTGAGGGCCTCCTCTACGAATTCTCGACTGGATTGATCCGACTGGAGGATTTCCTCGGATGCAAACAATGAGACTTCGTATCTATTGCTACGCAGGCGCGCTAGGTCGAACTTTTGTGGTTCCAAAAGTACTCCTTCTGAGCTGTAGAAGAAGGTGCCAATGCTTTTCAGGACAGCACCAAATTCAGATTTTTCTTCATCAAACTCATATGCCTCAGCCCAACCAGTAAGAGGGGTGATAGAGAAGGCTTCATGTCCCTCCTTTACACTGTATCCGGTTAGCAGATTACCATCACTTCCAGATGGAGCGTTTGCGGTTTGGCAAACAGCCAATAGTCCATTATTTGAAATTGCGCTGTTCAATATATTTGCTGAGAACTTCCTCTTAATGATCTCATCGCCAGTACATGAAAATACATAAAATGTACCAGACAACTCACTACCAAAATGCCAATCCTCGATTGAAAAGCTACCATTGTTTGCTACGTCTGCAGAGTTTGGTCGCTCTAACTTACCTTGGAGAACAAGTTCCTTTTCGACGGTATTATAAAGGACATATCTTCCGTGACCGCTTTCTCGATGCCCTCCAGTTGTCCCTTCTGGATCGCTATCACTCCAACCTACAATCCACTCGCCAGAGGGCGAGTCTTTAAACGGGCCAAAGAAATTTATCGATGAAATTCTGATGAAGTTATTCAATAAAGAAACTTCTGGTTCCAGCCCACCACTACGAGGACGATTTTTCTTTGTCTTTTTTTTGGAACCGAAAATTAGATCCAGCAGACCCATTCGAATCTCCTAACAGTTTGTTAATGAGGTCTTCGACCTTATAATAATTATTAACATGAAGGAGCATAATTATTTAGAAAACGGTCCAATCCGTGTTAAGTAATTGAAATTAGAACTTTTAAATTTAGCTAACTATAACTCAAATAATTAATTGTGAATCATTCACGATTAATTTAAGGCTTTTGCTGAAAAATTAGCTGGGGATTGTGAAGGTTATAAATATCAGCAAAGTCGCCACAAATAACCATTGTATTTATCAATACTAAATCTGCGCCCATCTGCGAAATCTGCGGATAAATCTTTAAACCCCAATAAACCGCTGTGCCCTCTGTGTCTCTGTGGTTAATTACTTATCAATCGCCGCAATAGCCTTAGCCACATTGTCAGCCAGATGCACCGGATTAATCGTCCCAACCACCACACTAGCCACCGCCGGATTGGCAAAGATCATTTCAAAGCTGGCACTGACGCTGTCTTTGGTCGAGTTGGCTGGCAAATGCCCACTGGCGAAAGCTTTTTTGATAAAGATGGCTTTATTGAGCTGCTCGGCCGTATCAATCACGATTTGTTCGTCCTGATAGGCGAGGTTATGGGTGACCATGACGATATCGGACTGTTGCAGGGCGAGCAGGCCGCCGTCGATAGTTTTGCTAGAGATGCCAGTAGCGGCGATCAGACCTTGCTGTTTTAGCTCATTGAGTGTTTCCAACGCCCGATGGTGTTCGATGATGGGCACATCGTTGCCGTCAGAGTGAATCAATACAATATCAATCATCTCGCGGTTGAGACGTTGCAGACTTTGTTCAACACTTCTCATAATCGCATCACGGGAAAAATCGAAATGTGACTCGCCGCTGACGGCATCAAACTGTTCACCGGCTTTGGAGCAGATAATCCAGTCATGTGGCAGTTGAGGTAATAACTCGCCAAGGCGTTGTTCGCTGTTGCCGTAGGCGGGGGCAGTATCAAGCAGATTAATGCCTAAATCCCAGGCTTGTTGCAGCAAGGCAAGAGCAGCTTGATCATCTGGAATAGTAAACGCTTCGGGGTATTTAACGCCTTTATCGCGTCCAAGTTTGACTGTGCCGAGTCCCAGCACAGAAACATCCAATTGGGTGCCGGGAATATTTTTTTTCGGTAGTTTGTTCATTTAGTAAATGCCCGATCCCAAAGTGGTTCAGCCAGTTGTGCCAAGGGCAAAATATGCTGCTCTGGATGGGCTGTTTTTTGCACATTTTGCTTTGCCAGGCTTCGATGACTTTATCGGCCAGATCGGGTGATAACGCCAATTTGGTCGGCCAGGCAATATGCAGATTGTTATGACTGCTGACATAGGCGCTATCGGGACGTGCAAAACCGCTTTGTTTGGGTTCGGCGCGATTGACGTTATGCGTAGTCCATTCCAGTTCGGGCAGGGTAAACCACGGCAGGATTTGTTTAAGTAAAGCTCTCGCTTCGTCGATCAATTTATCGGGATCTTTGCCGACGCCTTCTTCAGCGATATTACCGCCGAGATACCAGACAATATTGCCGGTTTTATCGGGGTGGCTGCTGATAGTGGCTATCGGTTTGCTGCCACTGCCAAGACTGTGAGCATAAATTTGCGGTAAAGGATTAGCCGGATCTTTGGCTTTGCAGAGCAGCATTTGCAAAGGCCGTTTCTGCATTTTGGGTTTGCTCAGTTGCAGGCTTTCTAACAATTCACCAGTTCCTTCACCAGAGGTGAGCACAAACTGCTGTGCCTGAATTTCCAGTTCATCGCCAAACCGTATGGCAGTGATTTGACCATCCTGTTTTATCCATTCCGGTGTGCTGTCAGGTGTTTTTAAAATCGTTGCGGCATAGGGTTTGATTAAGGTTTTGAGCAAACTACTGACGTCCAGCACCGGTTCGTCCAACTGGTATAACGTGCCTTTAAAACCGTCGTCAGCAAACAAGCCACTGCGTTCTGATTTGGGAATATTCTGCATCCGGCTTTGCAACGCCTTGCTGGCAAAAAACGACACCATCTTGGAAGACAGGCTTTGGGTGGACCAGAGTAGTTGATGTTCGGTAAACACATTGACGTTGGATAAATCGATTTCGCCGTTACCTTGCAGGCAGGCTTTCCAGCGGGCGGGCATGCCGCTGATAGTTTGCGCGGCGTTGGATAAAATGCCGTTTAACGCATATTTGCTGCCGCCATGAATAATGCCCTGAGCGCTGAGGGTCTGGGCATGGCCTATTTTCTGGTTTTCCAGCAACAGACAGTGATAACCCAACTGGCTTAACCGGTTATGCAACCATAAACCGGCAATACCGGCGCCAACAATAACGACGTCTGCTGTGATGATGTTTTGACTCATGCTTTGCTGAGTTTCTCGTCCAGTGCTTCACACAACCAGTGGCCAATCAGGATATGGCCTTCCTGAACCCGGGCGGTTTCGGTATCGGCGACACAGACACAATGATCGGCAATCGCTTTAAGTTGTCCGCCACTTTGGCCGGTAAAGGCAATCGTTGCACAACCGGCTTTTTTCGCGGTGTTAATGCCGTTAATCACATTGGCACTGTTACCAGATGTCGATAAACCAATCGCTACATCGCCGGGTCGAGCCAGCGCCTGGATTTGCCGATCAAACACGGTTTCAAAACTGTAGTCATTGCTGTGGGCAGTCAGAATTGAGGTGTCCGTGGTCAGCGCAATCGCGGCCAGTGGTCTGCGATCTTCTTTATAACGAATCACAAATTCCGCGGCCAGATGCTGGGCATCAGAAGCGCTGCCGCCATTGCCGAAGAACAACACTTTATTGTCATTCAGGACGCAGTCGCTGATAAGGGCCAGTAAATCATTTAATTGAGGCTCCATATCAAACAAGCTTTCAATCATCTTTTGGTGGCGTTGCAAGGTGGATTTAAATGACACGGCTTACCTCATTTCGGCTCTGGTGGTAGTATTTGTGCTTTCCTGCAAACAGTGTAACAAAACGCTGTGCGCGTTCGCACAACTCACTGCTTGGCATAGCCTTTAGATGGCCTTAATGAAAAAGAATTCCTGTTATTTGCGACAAGATTTGGCTCAGGTCTGGGCCGATAAGCCGGTGTTTGATGCTGTGGCGAACATTGACGGCGAGATCTTTCGGGATAAGGAAGGCCGCCGTACCTTGCGCTTCGAGCTGAATGGCCGCTCGTATTTTCTGAAATATCATCAAGGTGTCGGCTGGTCGGAAATCATCAAAAATCTGCTGCAAATGCGTTTGCCGATTATCAGTGCCCGCAATGAATGGCAGGCAATTCATTTTCTGGAAAAGCACGGTATCGAAACCATGACGCTGGCGGGGTATGGCGAAAAAGGGATTAATCCGGCGACAATACGTTCGTTTGTGATTACCGATGATCTGGTCAATACCATGAGCCTGGAATACGTGGGTGAACAATGGCAACAACGGCCACCGAGTTTTGCCACCAAACAGGCGCTGATCCGCAAGCTGGCCAATATGGCGGGCACCATGCATAAAAACGGCATTAATCACCGTGATTTTTATCTGTGTCATTTTCTGCTGGATGAACGCTTTGCCGAGCACAATACGTTTGATGACAACACGCCGGTTTATCTGATTGATTTACACCGTGCGACTATTAGGCATAAAACACCGAAACGCTGGCAGATAAAAGATTTGGGCAGTCTGTATTTTTCGGCTTCCAGAGTGCCTTTAACTAAACGGGACAAATTACGTTTTATGCAGATTTATTCAGGCTTACCCTTGCGTACGATGCTCAGGGAGCAGGCCGATTTATGGCGTGAGGTGGAGTACCGCGCGCAAAAGTTGCTGGCGGAATAATGGTCATGTTGACTGCTCAAAACTTGCTAAAAGAATTACCTGACACGTTTCCGGTTGAGTTGAAACTGGGCGGCACAAAGTATCAAATTTTGTCGGTATTACGTTTTCTGGCCGGGCGGCGAATTGTTTTGCATGCCAGCAACGATAGTGGCGAATTTGTGCTCAAGTTATTTGCTGCGCAAGGCAAAGGCCAGCAGGAATATCAACGTGAACTGAAAGCGCATCAACATTGCACTCAAGCAGATATTGCCGTCGCGCCGATTTTGCAGCATGCCGATGATCAGCAGGGCATCAGTTTTATTGTCTATGCCTTTTTGCCTCAAGCCGTGACTTTGAATGAGTTGTCGGAGGATGTATTTCCGCTGTCAGCATTATTCGATTTGTTTGGCCGTTGCCATCAACATCAGTGTTATCAGCAAGATCCGCATCTGGATAATTTTGTTTTTTCCAATAACACTTTGTATCTATTGGATTTGGCCTCAGTAGTTTGCCCGAAAAAGCCGCTGAAAATGGCGACATGCCTAAATAATCTCTCGCGGCTGATGGCACAGTTTCCGTTGGAGCAGCAGGAATGGATGTTGGATGGCTTACCTGCTTATTTTGCGGCGAGAAATATGCCGCTGGATCCTATCGTTGAACAGCAATTACTCGGCAAGATCAAAAAAGCCCGCGACTATCGGCAAACGCATTATCTGAAAAAACAGTTTCGATCCTGCACCATGACGCGTTATCGAAAATCTTTGATGCTCGAGGCGGCATGGCGTGGCAATTTATCTACCGCTTTAGCAGAGCAGCCGTTAACGGTGTTAAATCAAGCCATGCAGGACGGAATCGCTTTGAAAAAAGGTAACTCTGCTACCGTTGTCAAAAGTGAACTGTTGGGACAGCCGGTAGTTATCAAGCGTTACAACATGAAAACGCCATGGCATTTCTTACGGCGTTGTCTGCGTAAAAGTCGTGCCAATGTGTCCTGGTACAATGCCAACTTGCTGGAGTTTCTGGGCATTGCCACACCGCAACCACTCGGCTTTGTTGAACAGCGGTTTTTCGGACTGCGGCATAAAGCCTATTTTATCTGTGAGCATATTGCCGGTCGTTCGTTGGCAGACTTTTCTGACTCGGAAATTCAGCAACCTGAGATGCTGCAGCAAATCAGCGATTTATTTGAGCAGTTACATCTGCATCATATTTATCATGGCGATTTAAAAGCCACCAATTGGCTGGTCGATAATCAGCAAAAAATCTGGCTGATTGATTTGGACGCAATGCAGCAAATCACAAAAACCGGTTTCAAGCGTTTGCATAAAGAGGATCAGCAACGATTTTTACGCAATTGGCCGGTAGGCGAAACTCGTCATCTGTTAACCAAAGCAATCAAAGCATAAAGGTAGTAATACAGTGTTAAACGGAACGCATTTATGAAGCTGGCGGTATGCCTGTATAAATATTTTGCCTATGGCGGCCTGGCGCGTGATTTTCGGCGGATTCTGGAAATTCGCCGTGATGCCGGAGATGAAATTGATGTTTATTACATTGAATGGCAAGGCGAGCCCATTCCCGGTTTTAACCAAATTCCGATTACCGTTTCAGGGCTGACCAATCATGCCAAAGTACGGGATTTTTATAATAAATCGCAGCCATTAATCGCCGCAGGAAATTACGATCTGGTGATTGGCTTTAACAAAATGCCGGGGCTGGATTTGTATTACGCTGCCGACCCTTGTTATCTGGCCCGTGTCAGACAAGAACCCAGCTATATCATCAAACAGTTTTTTGGTCGGGTAAGATTTTATGAAGCCTGGGAACGGGCTGTATTTGGGTCGCAAAGCCATACTGTGTCGATGATGATCTCATCGGTACAACGCAAACTGTTTGAGCAGTATTATCAGACGCCACCCGAAAGACTGGTCGATCTGCCGCCCGGTATCGATCCGGATCGGGTACGGCCCGATGACTGGCAACTGCAACGTCAGCAATTTCGCCAACAGTTATCGTTAAATGCTGATGACTTTTTACTGCTGATGATAGGCTCCGGTTTTAAACGTAAAGGTGCTGATTTCGCTATCGAGGCCATGGCCGCTTTGCCACAGGCTTTACGTGAAAAAACACATTTGTATGTAGTGGGTGAGGATAATGCCAAACCCTTTGAACAACTGGCACAAAAGCTTGATGTCGCTGAACGTACCCATTTTATGGGTGGACGCGATGATGTAGCGAAATGGCTGCTGGCGGCCGATGTGTTTTTACACCCGGCGCGTTCTGAAAACACCGGTACAGTGATTCTCGAAGCCATGGTAGCCGGGCTGCCAAGTATGGTCAGCACGGCCTGTGGCTATTCCAATTATGTGGAAGACTCAAATGGCGGTGAATGTATCGACCAGCCGGAAGATACATCAGCTTTTACCCAACAATTAGCCAAAATGCTTGATAAATCACGCCTGCAACAGTTGTCACAAAATGCGTTGGATTATGCCGAAACACACGATCTGTATAGCATGCCGCAGCGTGCTGCGGATTTGATTGTGGAGTTGTGCCAGCATAAAAAGAAATAAAAATGCGAAATATTTGAAGAGAAATAGTTTGTTTGTATGATTGGGGAAAATCATACTTAAACTGGAAACTATTAATTTAAGGTTTATGCGAATTTCTGGCAGCTTAAGAATTTTTTACGCTGCTGACAGAATGATGAAAACATAGTTTTCAGGCAAAAAAGCATTATTTTTTGCGCACTTAACTTGTGGTTGGCAGGTTAAATAATTTTAAGGTGTAACGAATTTGAGCAAAAAATTATTAGTCTTGGATGGCATCGGTGGCATTGACTTAGGACGAAATTTGGCTTCAAGCATTGAGGAAAAAGGGATCTCAACCAAGTATTTTGATATGTCATCAATGCGAAAAATTGTTCTGCAAGGACCGCGTTCAAGTATTGCGAAAATGCTCAATAAAAAAAAGGATAAAGATGGTTTTTATTGTTTACCGAAATGCGATTTTGACGAACTTGAAAAACAAATTAATCAGTTCAAACCCAATAAAATCCTGATTATTGGTTTTTTATATAAGTTTTATGAACCGCAAAGATTAAAGCGATTAGCCGATAGATTAGGGATAGAGCTTTTTTTGTATGACACTGATAGTTGCAATCTTTACTCAACTCGCCGAGAGTTCATATTTTTTATTGAAAATGAATTGAAAATCTATAACGCTATATTTTCATTTTCTCGTGTAGTGACCGACTTTTTCAAACGTAAAAAATTAAATGCCTTTTTCTGCCCATTTGGCGATACTACCAAAACTATTCAACCTATAGAAAAATCTGAAACCGATGTGATTTTTGTTGGCAGTGCAGATTTACGACGGGTATTTTTGTTGGAGAACATTGCCGATAAAGTCACTATTTACGGTAACCGCTGGCAACGGCAGTGGCCGTTAATGTCTGCAAACCTACAACAAAAAGTGATTGATAAGCCCATTTGGGGAGATGAGCTGCAAGCAAAACTGACTGCGTCAAAAATTGTCCTGAATATTACCAGGATCCCATTCTATGGCGCGGAAACAGGAATTAATCATCGTATATTTGAAGCAATGTCGATGGGCTGTTTTGTGTTAACCGATCATTGCGATGAAATTGCTGAATTATTTGAAATCGGAGAAGAAATCGAAACCTATAAAGGCATCGAAGATCTGAAGCAGAAAGTTGATTTTTATCTAACTAATGATGAAGAGCGTGAACGGATTGCTATAGGTGGTTATCAACGATTTCTCAAAGACTATACTTGGCAAACCAGAGCAGCCGATTTATTAACGAAAATGGGGTTGTTAAACTAACAACCCCATAATCTCCAGAAACCCGACGCATTAACCCCTATTATTTGGTAATCAGAATATCTTCCATCACCAGATATTGCAGATCGGAGCCGAAGAACATATTCAACGCATCCGTTGGGCTGCAAACCATCGGTTCACCACGGCGATTCAGTGAGGTATTTAAAACCACGGCATTGCCGGTGATTTTTTCCATTTCTTCAATCAGTTCGTAATAACGTGCATTGGTTGCTCGGGTCACGATTTGAGCCCGAGCGGTGCCATCTTCATGCACGACTTCTGGAATCCGTGATTTCCAGCTTTCCGCCACATCAAAGGTAAATGTCATATAAGGGCTTGGATGCTCGGTCTGCAGAATTTCCGGTGCCACTTTATCCAGCATACTTGGGCAGAATGGACGCCAACGTTCGCGGTATTTGATCTGAGCATTAATCCGATCCGCAACACCGGAATGATTTGGTGAACCCAATATACTGCGATTACCCAACGCTCGAGGCCCGAATTCCATACGGCCCTGAAGCCAGGCAACTGGATTGCCATCGGCTAGAATTTTTGCCGTGTCGGCACAAACATCATTTAAATATTGCCAGCTGACAGGTTGAGTATAACGTTCACAGGCATCAATACATTGTTGAGTGGTATAGGATGGACCAAGATAAACATGTTCCATTTTCTCAACCGGTACACCGGCCAATTGTGATGCATAACTGGCGGCACCAATCGCGGTACCGGCATCACTGGAAGCAGGTTGCACGAACAACTCTTTTACACCGGGCATGGCAATGATGCGTTGGTTAAGTTTGACGTTAAGCGCTACACCACCGGCATAAGCCACTTTTCCGGTTTCACGAATGATATCGCCAAGGTAATAATCAATCAGATGCAAAGCACATTTTTCCAGTAAGGCCTGAATGCTTGCAGCGTAATCAATGTACGGCTCATCTTTTTCGTCACCTTCTCGCATTGGGCCGAGCCATTCAATGAGTTCCGGGCTAAAGAAATAACCTTTGCCATCTTTTTTATAACGACGGAAACCGACGGTATTGACCAGTTTTGTATTGACCTTGAACTCGCCATTTTCACAATGAATCAAACGTGAGAAATCGAAACGGTTGGGGTCACCATAAGGTGCCATGCCCATGACTTTAAATTCGCCATCAAGCATTTCAAAACCGAGATATTCAGTCATCGCGCCATAAACGCCGCCAAGTGAATCCGGGTCATAAAACTCTTTGATTTTGTGAATTTTGCCGTTTTCGCCATAACCAAAAAACGTTGTGGCATATTCGCCTTTACCATCAATACCTATAATCGCGGTTTTTCCTGAAAACCACTCAGATGATAAGCACTGCTGGCATGGGCCAGATGATGTTCAACCGGGACAAACTTGACGCGTTTTGAATCAATGCCTAAATCATCCAGCAGTTTCATCACGTTTTTGTGATTACGCCAGTAACGACGATTACCGGAAAATAAAGCAGTCAATGCCCTGTCAGGTGCATACCAGTGACGTTTGGCATAATGCCAGCGAGCAGGTGATTGCAGACCAATCTGCGCATATGGAAACGCGACAATATCAATTTCATCAGGACGGATACCGGCCTGTTCAAGACAGTATTTGGTGGCTTCATAAGCCATCTTGCCTTTGGCATGTTTGTCACGCAGGAAGCGTTCTTCTTCGGCAGCTGCCACCAATTTTCCATCAATATATAAAGCAGCTGAGGCGTCGTGATTTACCGCGCCGGAAAGGCCTAAAACGATCATAAATTATCTTTGAGTTGCGTAAAAATGTAGTTCAGTATATCAAGCGTGGAGGTATGGAGACTATTTAACCTTTAAGTTCAGCGGTGATAATGAGGACAAATACTCTAATGAGGTTGGAAAACCCATGTCATTTAAGAGTGGTATAGACATTTAGCTGGCAAGTTCAAACTGTTCAGTTGTCTTCTCAAAAAAGTTTGTTAACAATTTCTGCGATTAAAAATTTTAAATATGAAGCTCTATTAACTGGATGCCTGAAGCTTTGAATATTGAGGAAATCAAAAAGGAAATCGTAGAGAGGTTTCAATCCGTAATGAACTCAGTTTTATCGGTTTACTCAAGGCCATAAAAACTTGTGGGGTTAAGGAGGGTCGACATATTTTTTTTGAGATTTCTTAATCAACAATAAAAGGTCTTGCCAATGGTTTATAAACAGAAACGAACCTTCCTAGAATGGTGTATCAAGAAAATCCGAAAAATATTCAACCTTGACGGAAAAAAAGGCAAAACTCGAATTAATCTTGTTTCCTCCTTTCCTCTATATAAGCCTTATAGCGCTGGTACATACAAAGATCGGTCTGCGTTAACTCTTTTAGCCATTAATGAACTAATCCCTGTCTTATCGTCTTTCACAAAATCATTGGGATATAAAAGCACTGAAACAATTCATCTGAATAGTTTGCTTGAACCTGAACAATCAAAATCTGCAAACGAGCTCAAAGCGATATTTGATAAACATCATAGTGATAAAGGAGCTGAATATAACTCATATCATTTACTCTACAGCATGATATTAGCGGATCGATCAGCTATAAAAAATGTGTTTGAAATTGGATTGGGTACAAACAATACGGATGTTGTGTCAAATATGGGTAAGGAGGGAGCTCCCGGTGCGTCATTGAGAGCGTTTAGGGAATTTCTGCCTCATGCCGAAATTTTTGGTGCTGATGTAGATAAGCGCGTGCTTTTTGAAGATGAAAGGATTCGTACATTTCACGTTGATCAAACTGATGATAAAACGTTCGATTTACTGAACCAACAATTACCTAATCATTTCGATCTTATGATAGATGATGGATTGCATGCGCCAAATGCAAATGTCAGAGCACTGAATTTTTTTCTTTCACATATCAAGGTGGGAGGCTGGGCCGTTATTGAAGATATTGGTGAACCGGCTATACCTGTATGGGAATTAATCGGCTCAATCTTGCCTGCTGAGTTTGAAAGCGCGATCTATCGAACTGAAAAGGCAATCTTATTTGCTGTAAAACGAGTCAATTAGTTTTTGGATCTACTATATTCCAGAATTCAGCTTTAACGGCTGCATTGGTGAAGTTCAACTCAAGTTTGTCATTAAGTCTGCGTATAAGCTGGTTTGTTTCGACAGGTGACATCTCATAGCGTTTGATCATTAAGTTTGCCAGCTGCTCAGGATGACCAACCTCGAAGCCTTCTGTCACGTCTTCGATAGCTTCGGTATTGCCGCTACATAAGCTTGCAATCGGTGGTAATTCTGCTGCATATGCTTCAAGCAGAGCAACAGGCAAGCCCTCTCGGATAGAGCTCAATACGAAACAATCGAAAGCCCGTAGATATCGAAAAACTTCTGGTACTTTTCCCAGAAAAGTTATCTTCTCTTGAAGATTAAGTTTTTCAACTTGATGTTTTAATGCGCTCTCTAAACGTCCGGCGCCTGCGATATACAGTCTGGCTTGAGGCATCTGGGGCAGTGCCAACGCAAACGCATTTATTAACGTAGCCTGATCTTTATCCTCATGCAACCGACCTACATTAACGAAACAGTATTCTGTTTCTGAGACTGCCAAGGCTTTTTTAGCCGCGGATCGGTCCAGCAATGAAGCTCTCAGCGTTTCAAAATCTAATGAGTTGTAAAGGTGAACAATCTTTTCTTTTTTGATAAAGGGCAAGGACTTTCTGACATCGTCACGAATGGCTTTTGAAACTCCAATAAGCGTAAGATTTTTGCCAAAGAATCGGATATAGAGTTTTCGAGAGAGGCGTTTAAAGTTGCCATCAATATGGCAAACGCCAAATACCTGGATGTCTTTCAACTGGGTTGCAATAAAAATAGCCCGATATCGATGGGCCACAATAAACTGAAACTGATATTGGTGATGTAGTTTTCTGATCTGTTCTGTCAGCTTTCCTTTAAAACCACCAAGTTCTTTATTTGTCGCTTCCAAAAAAATGACTTTCTTGGCAGAAACTTCATTTTCAATGGCAGGATCTTTTTGACCTTTCAGGAAGACAACAATTGCATCATGGTTAGTATTGTTCAAATAGCTTGCATATTCCTTAGCAACACTCAAAAAAGGAGCGTTATAGTCATTGCATAGTATCAAAACATTTTTTGCGTTCACTAAAACCTCAGGAGTCTTGTTGTTGATTTCTTAAAACCAAGGCTCTATCACCACGTGAATTAGCCGTCTTGTAGATTATTTCAAAATCTTTAAGGGTCAGCTTTTCTGCTAATTCGCTGTTTCGACGTTTAATCACCAACACAAGGTATTCATAATTTTTTATATTTTGCAGATTTCCTTTTGTATCCAGAGTGATATCTATCTCTGGCGCCTTATCGTGAATGTAGTAATGTGAAATAACATCAAAGGTAATAACACTGGAATCATCCGGCAGGTTATCAGCGGCCCACATTGCCACATCTTTAATGTAGGCTTTTGACACTGAGACAGTAAAAGAATCTATCGGACCGGCAATTAAAACGAGAACAGTAAATGCCAGAATACCCTTACGTTTATGTTGCCAGGCATTTTCAACAAATTGACAAATTCTTGGCAACATAAGAATAAACAAACCAGTAATTAGCATTACAGCATAGCGAGTACTTAAAAAATACTGCTTAAAAACGAAGATCAAAAGGATAAGGAAGTTTATTGCTACAAAAAAAAGAATTAACTTTCGGTAATTGGCTTCTGAATTGAACTCTCCATACTTTGAATAACGTGTATAGATATAAAAAATGATATAGGGAATGCTGAGCGCCGTAAAAATCTTCTCAAGCATCATCACTAATAATCCAGATGCAAGGATCAGACTCCCTGAGTCTTTATCGAAGTCACTCATCACCTGAGAATTGATAATTTCACTTTTTGCTAGAAAGTTATTTATCAATGTAGGGAAGTCTATATAGGTCAATACTTCAGAAATTTTACTAAAGGCAATAACAAAACTGGTTTGGCTGAGAGCGATGGATATAGCAATGGCCGTAAAAACAATAACTGTGGACCAAAGCATGGCAATTTGTTGGAAAGCAGTTTTAAGATTTTGGTTAGTTCCAAGCAAAAAAAATGGCAATGCCAGCAGTATGACTACGCCTTCTATCCGAAACAATATCGATAAAAAAACGGCGACTTGCCATGCAAATGCCAGCAGCCATGAGGTTTTCTGAAAACGGATAAATGCGTAAAGACCATAGGCAGTAAAAGCCCAGTAACCCATATCTCTGAACAGATAAGCCCTGTAATCGTTGAGCAGTGTGAAGCCAAGAATAAATAATGCGGCTATAAAAAGTTGTTGATTGTTTGGTAAAATTTTTGAGCAAATCAGGATCAAAGCATCAGTAAACAGTACGAACAAAATAATATTGACCAGTTCGCCACTGGTTTCCAGTGAGAAGCCGGTTAATAAATGAAATGCTGACACCAGGATAGAAAAAAAGGGCCAGTTAAATAATTGGGCTGAACCAAGCAAACCTTCATTGAGAAAAGCTCTTGCCATGTTCATATATAGCACGCCATCAGAATTAATTAATTCATCAACACCAAAGGCGATAAGTGAAAACAACAAGCTGACGATGGCGGTAAAGAGTCTGATTTCAATTAACTTAGGTGAGAAATCAGCTTTAAAGATTTGGGTAATGGGCATGAATGGTATTTCTTTCAGTTACAGACGTAGAGATGGAATTATACAATCAGATTAAAGGCATACTTAGGGTATAGTCGACATTATCTTTAGCCTCCCTGGCTTTTATTAGTTAAACGTAGCCACAACCTCTTATCTCTAGCTGAGAGACTGTTTGTTTGCCGGTAGTTTTTAAAAAAATACAGGCGGTCTTTTATTGTCCAGCGCTTATCGGCATGACGATTAAAGGTTGATAAATCTCTTTTCATAGCGAAATAGGCACTAAAACGCCAACGCAGTTTTTCCAGATCAATCAGTCGGATTGACCATTCACCATTGTCACGCAATTTCACAAAAATATGTTTCGGATAAAAACAGTTGTGCATGTAATGTAGTTTGTGCATTTTACGTGTAAGGCGGGCAAGTTTTGCCAGCAAGCTGCGTTTTTCAGGCGCCGATAAGGAGTCAGGATCGATATTGTCCAGTGAGCTGTAGCCGTCCAGTGCTTTGGTGACAAGAATGGCTTTATCGGCCTGTTTTCCAAAAAATATGGGTTCCAGGGTCGGGATATCGATAGTTTTCAACAGCAGTATATTGTTCAGTTCTTTTTCAAATGTTGGAACACCGGAAAAAGGATGTAGTAATGTTCTGCTGACATAGTTCTGCTGACGCTTGATAAATACATTTATATCGCCCTGAAGACTGTGCATGCTGTTTTGTGTGACACCACTCCAGCCGCCTCTTGCCTTATTGGGCTTATCAAACCAGTTGTGCGGTAATGCCCATAACTGATCGAACTTACTCACCGGATCGTCTGACCAGAAGGCATTGTTTACAAAAGAGGCTGGTTTTTTCATTGCATTGAACTACCGGAAAGTCATTTTATGACAGAAATGTTTCAGCAATTCTAGCAGATGAAAGCTCTTGCATACATTTGTGATGTCCCAATGGACAGGTCCTCTTGAAACAAGGACTGCATTCAATGGGAATCTGTACCAGACGGGCATTATCAGAGAGCGGCGGCGTAAAGGCGGGAGACGTGGGACCATAAATCGCTACTAATGGTCTATTAAGCGCAGCAGCAATATGCATTAATCCGGAATCATTACTGACCACCTGATCAGCTGTGGCAATCAAATCAATGGCTTCACCAGCTGGGTTTTTCCGCACAGATTGATAACATTATTTTTATCGGTAATGCCTGCAACAATTTGCTCCCCGACGGCCGCATCGGCTTTGGAACCCATAATTAACACCTGCCAGCCCTGCTGAGTAAGCTCTTCGCCTAGCGCGGCATAGTGAGTGGCAGGCCATTGTTTTGCAGGACCAAATTCTGCGCCGGGACACAGAACTAATCGTTTTTGGTCAGCTTTTTTGATTGGATTTAATTCATTTGAAACCGCTTCGGCAATCATTTTCGGTGGCAGATATTGCGGGGCAATATGTGACTGAGTGGCTGGATGAGCAAGAGAGACAAAACGCTGCACCATTAATGGTAATGCCTGTTTATTCAGTTTGCGAGGGTCATTCAGCAGACCATAACGCATTTCACCTAACCAGCCTGTGCGGATAGAGATGTTGGCAAACCACGGGATCAGCGCTGATTTCCAGGAATTCGGCAGCACGATAGATTGATCATATTTTTTATGTCTTAAACTCAGACCAATCTGCCGCCGTTGTTTCCAGCCAAACACACCATGGGTTATCGGCATGCTAATGGCTTCACGAACTTCAGGCATTCGAGCCAATAACGGTCGGGTCCATTCCGGTGCCAGCACATCAATATTGGCGTGTGGATAACGTTGTTTCAGTGCGGCGAATAACGACTGTGCCATCACCATATCACCGACCCAGGAAGGGCCGATGATTAAGATGTCATGTTTTGCTGGCATCGGTTATTAATGCAGTGTGCTGTGCGCCAGATAAATAAATATCACGCCAGCAACGATTAGCGAGGTTTGTTGTAAGGTCTCAGAAGGTTTTACTTTGCTTTGTAGACCCGGAATCAAATCAGCGACCGCAATATAAATAAAGCTAGAAGCGGCAACGACCAGAATATACGGCAGAATATGCTGCATATCGGCTAACAGGAAATAACCTAAAACGGCACCCACCACCGTTGCCAAACTGGAAAGCATATTGAAATACAGCGCTTTGCGACGTGAGTAGCCACTGTGCAGCAGGATCACAAAGTCACCCAACTCCTGCGGGATCTCATGTGCCGCAATCGCCAGCGCGGTGACAATCCCCAGATGTACATCGGTTAAAAATGCCGCAGCAATCAATACACCATCGACAAAGTTATGAATGCCATCGCCAATTAAGATTAATGCGCCAGCGGATTTTTTCGGTTGTTCATGATGGTGGTTATGATGATCTTCACCCAGTTCAGGGATGTGTTCATGGCCATGATGGCTGTGACAGTGCCGCCATAACACCATTTTTTCTAATAAGAAAAAACTTAATAAACCAATTAATAGCGTCAGACCGATGATATGTGGATCAACGACATATTCATGTTCGATAGCATGCGGCAACAGACCTAATAACGACGCGCCAAGTAGTGCACCAATAGCAAAACTCACCAGATGCGGAACAGCATGTTGACGGGTTTGAGTGGGCAGTAATAGAAAACTTGAGGCAATAATTACGCTGAGAAGACCACCAAGAATGCTGAAAATAATAATCCAGATTAATAAGTCCATACGCACCTGAAAGAGAAAAAGAATGCGCAAATCATACCTTATTCGGCCTCAATCCATATTAGTGTTGCCATTCGGCCGGTCACACCATCACGGCGAAATGAGAAAAAACGTTGTGTTTCGTTAAAGGTGCAATAGTCACCACCATAAATTCCAGTTACACCCTGCGCATTAAGGCGTTGTCTGGCCAGCTGATAGATATCGGCTAAATAACGATCTGAATGTGCTTTTGTAAAAGCGGACTCAGCTGCAGGATCTACCGCGACGAATGCGGCTTTAACTTCCGGACCAACTTCGAAAGCTTGTGGCCCAATGGCCGGTCCCAGCCAGACTAGAATCTCAGAAAGATGAGTGGCAAATTTGGCTAGAGTATTTTCAATAATTCCAGCTTGCAGGCCACGCCAGCCTGCATGGATTGCAGCCACCTGAGTCCCCGACTTATCGGTTATTAATAACGGCAGACAATCTGCTGTCATCACTGCACAAACTTTGTTGGTTGAGTCACTGACAATCGCATCGGCTTCAATATCGTGTCGCCATTGACTTGAATGGATAACATCCGTGCTGTGGGTTTGCTTTAGCCATAACGGCTCGGTTGGCAGCAAAGCGGTTTCAATTAATCTTTGCCGATTGGCGGCCACACAATCTGGATCATCGCCAACATGATCGCCTAAATTAAGCGATTCATATGGCGCTATGCTGTAGCCACCGTTTCGCGTCGTAGTTAACGCTTTAATGTGTTTGGGAGCAGGCCAGTTTACCGAGAGAAATGTTTCAGCCATCACATCGAGGTACATGCAGGTAATCACGCCAGGCGGCAAACAGATTTTCATCGCTGGCGGCACAGGTTGAGCGAGGGCTTAAACTGCGACTGAATACTGCTTCATTATCTAAGGTACAGGCAAAAGCACCTGCTTCTTTAACAATAAGCTGCGCCGCAGCGTAATCCCACATTTGTTGCCGACCATGCAGATACAGTTGCGCGCGTCCTGCAGCAAGCCAGCAGAGTTCGAGGGCGATTGAGCCCAAACTGCGTTGCGAACCATAAGGTTTTTCGTCAACCAGCCTTTGAGAAAGGGATTTGGGTAAACGTTTGAAATCAATAATGGCCAAGGTCTGATTCAGCGTAAGTCCAGAAATTTCGGCTTTTAATGGTTGGCCATTGAGCCATGCCCCCGCGCCTTTTTTGGCCGCAAAGCACTCTTTCATCACGGGGTCATAAACCAGTCCAAGGGTGACTTCACCATTTTCAATTAACGCCAGGGAAATGGAAAAGAAAGGCATGCCGGAGGCAAAATTACTGGTGCCATCAATCGGATCCAAACACCATAAGGAGTTGTTACTGGCAAGTAATTCTGCTTGTTCGTCTGCAGACATCTCCTCGCCAAGCAGTTTTATGTCCGGAAAATCCAGCTTTAACACCTCAGTGATGGTTTGTTGCATCAATTTGTCTGCGACGGTGACGATACTGCCATCGTGCTTATATTGACGACTGACAGTTTTGAATAATGGCATTAAATGCAACTGAACAGTGTCAGTCAGGCATTGTTGCAGTTTGGCGAGCTCGGTATCCATGGTAAAAAAGTATATCAGCCATTTACGCAATATTATTCAAACTCTGCGGTGCAGTCTGTAAACTGCTGATTCATTATTGTCAGTTGAAGCTATTTTATGCGTGTTCCCAGGTTTTATTGCGCGACTTTGGCGCCCAGTGCATCACCCATGGTGTTACCAGAAGAAGTGTTTCGACATGCCGTGCAGGTACTTCGCATGAAGCCCGGTGCGTTTTTGACCTTGTTCGACGGTCAAGGTCTGGAATATCAGGCTCAGCTGGAACAAGTCGATAAACGTCAGGCAACCGTCAACTTGCAGCAACAAATCAACATAGATAACGAATCACCGTTGGATATTCTGTTAATGCAGGGTATATCACGTGGCGAACGTATGGATTACGCCATACAAAAAGCCGTTGAGCTTGGCGTAAAACGTATCATGCCGGTCATTACCGAGCGCTGTAATGTGCAGCTTTCGGGTGACCGTGCTGAGAAAAGATTAAATCACTGGCAAGGTGTGGTTGTAAGCGCTTGTGAGCAGAGTGGCCGCAGTTTTCTGCCTGAATTATTGCCGATCACCACTTTGGATACGGCTTTGGCTGAGGTCAATGATGACTGCAAATTGGTGCTGGACCCAGAAGCTGTTCAGGGATTTTCCAGCGTGAAAAAAGCCAGCCAGATTGCTTTATTGATTGGCCCTGAAGGGGGCTTAAGTGATGCGGAAGTTCAACAAGCAATTGATGACGGATTTACCGGTATCAGTCTTGGGCCCAGAATATTAAGAACTGAAACCGCTTCTGCAGCGGCATTAGCCATGGTGCAAGCTGGCTGGGGAGATATCGGATGAATGACAGTACCATTGTATTAATAATTCTGGCGTTAATTGGCTGGATCTGGTGGGACAGTCGCGGTGTCGCGGAACATGCCAACCGGGTAGCCAGTCAATATTGCCAGTCAATGGGAGTGAGCTTTCTCAATGATACGGTTGCCTGGCAAAAAATCCGCCTGAAACGGGGCGCAAACGGCAGAATGCAATTTGAACGTACTTATTTTTTTGAGTTTGCCAGTGATATGCAACAGCGTTATCGTGGTGAAGTCGTCATGTTGGGAAAACGGGTGAAGTCGATCCAGTTGGATCCGCACCGTTACAGTTAAGTCATCAAAGGAAGAGGGTATGACAAACAAACTTGCACTGGTTATTGATGATTCACGTGTCGCCCGCATGATGTTATGCAAATTGTTGCAATCCTCCGGATTTGAGGTGGTGGAGCAGGGCAGCGCCGATGAGGCATTGGCATGGTTGCATAACACCGATCAGCTACCGCTCATCATCTTTATGGATTTAATGATGCCGGGTATGGATGGTCTTACTGCCACTCGTCAGATTAAAAATGATTCACGTTGGCAATCTATTCCGGTTGTTCTGTGCACCAGTAACGACAGTGAAGCCGATAAGCTGTCAGCGCATGAAAGCGGTGTATTGGCCTTATTGTCCAAACCACCAGAAGCCCAGCAGTTACAAAGCATTCTTAATGATCTGATTTCTCCTGTAGAAGCTGCATTAGAGATAATCCAACCAGCAGAAGAATTATCTTCGTTTAGTGAAACACTTCCAGCACCAAGCCTCGATGAAGTCATCGCCGAAGTAGAGCAACAGTTATTACCAGCGTGGTTGCAACAATCGCAGCACTCAGCAGAAAAAATAAGTCAGCGCATTGCCGAAAATGTTAGTCGTCATTTGATGGATGAAAGACTTAATGGGCTGGCAGAACAACTTTCCACACAGTTAACAGAACAACTCACTGCAGGTATTCAGCACAAGGTTGAGCAACAACTAGCAACACAAGCGGCACAAATGCAGACGGTATTATCCGAAAAAGCTGCTGACGCTGCTGAAACGGCGATGCAAAACCTGAATCAGTCCAATCACTGGCAACAACAAGTATCATCACAAACCGCGCGATGGTTATCTGATCAGCAACAGCTTATTCAGCAACAATTGATGTCGGCCTTACAGCCGCAAATAGAGGCATTAATTACTGAGCAACTTACCTCTCTTTCCAATACCGAAACGCCAATGATGGAAACGCTTCACGAAGAATTGGCGCAACTGCAACTGATGCAGGCTCAACTGGTTAAACGTCAACGGATGAAAGGGGCATTAGTGATGGTGGCTCTGGCAGCAGGAATATTTGCGCTGTTACAAATCAATTTATTTTGATCTGTCTATGCTGAAGACGGCTTAGCCTAGGTATGACTATTTTTGAAGCGTTGCAATGGGCCAGAATACAACTGATTGCCAGCCCATCGCTACGCGCTGATAGTGAAGCCCTTTTATGCCATGTGCTGGATTGTCAGCCGCTCGCTTTAATCACTTCACCTGAAAAAACGCTGTCTACAGAGCAACAGCAACAATTTGTTTCGCTGATTGAGCAACGTCAGCAAGGATTGCCTGTTGCCTATTTAACGGGTACGCGCGGCTTTTGGTCGTTGGATATTGAAGTAAATCAACATACTTTAATACCGCGTCCTGACACCGAATTGCTAGTGTCATTGGCTCTGGAAAAAATCCAGCCGGGAATGCGCGTCGCTGATCTTGGAACCGGTAGTGGGGCGATTGCCTTAGCGATTAAAGCCGAATGCAAAGATATTTGGATGCTGGCAACAGATTATTCGGCTGAAGCCTTGACCATGGCAAAACACAATGCCGAAAAGAATCAGTTGGAGGTGCATTTTGTTCGTGCCCAGTGGTTGGAAGCTTTTCAGCCTGAATCCTTTGATCTGATCGTTTCTAATCCACCCTACATCCGAGCGGATGATCCGCATTTAACCAGTGGCGATCTTCGATTTGAGCCTTTGACCGCATTAGCCTCAGGAGAGGATGGTCTGCAGGATATCCAGCAACTGGTTCGCCAATCCGCAGACATACTAAATTCTCAGGGCTGGTTAATGGTTGAACACGGCTACGATCAATCTGTAGAGGTTCAGGCAATATTTCAGCAAAACGGCTTTACCGATATCCAGGCCTATCAGGATTACGGGCAACAAGATCGTGTTGTGATCGGTCAGCGCGGCTAGTTCGGCAAGTCCCGAATTCAGGTAACATACTGCATATGAATGATGATCAATTGCTGCGTTACAGTCGCCATATTCTTTTGCCTGACTTTGATATCACCGGTCAACAACGGGTGTTGGAAAGTCGTGTATTGGTGATTGGTCTGGGTGGCTTGGGATCGCCAGTAGCTTTGTATCTCGCCGCTGCAGGCGTTGGTCATCTGGTGCTGGTAGATGACGATATAGTTGAGCTGACCAATCTGCAGCGGCAGATTGTGCATAGACAAACATCAGTTGGAAACACCAAAACCAGTTCAGCTGCAGCCACTTTAGAAAGTTTGAACGACACCATTAAGGTTGAGACAATCGATCATCGTTTAGGTGAACTGGAGTTGACTGAGCAGGCTGTTTTGGCCGATGTCATAGTGGATTGCACTGACAATTTCAGTAGCCGGTTTCTGCTCAACCGGGTCAGTAAAAAAACCAGAACACCGCTGGTTTCAGCTGCTGCCATCCGTTGGGAAGGACAAATTTCTGTGTATGATGCTCGATATGCTGACGCACCATGTTATCGTTGTTTATACGACGACAATGGCGGTGATATTCAACAGAGTTGTGCTGAGAGTGGGGTGCTCTCACCATTGCTGGGCATGATGGGATCGATACAGGCAATTGAAACACTCAAATTGCTCGCCCAAACCGGCACGTCACTTAATGGTCGATTGCTGATAGTCGATGCCTTATCAATGCAGATACGGGAAATAAAGTTAAAACAAGATCCGGCTTGCCCGGTATGTCACGATAAAGAGAATAACTAAATGACAGTTACAACGACCATACGTTTACCGCGTACTTTAGTGAATGATCTGTTACATCAGGCACAACTTTCACCTAAGCAGCAAGTTTCCGGATTGATTGGCCGTCATGGTCAGCGCTGTATGTGTTATCCAATAGAAAGTGTCAAAACGGATGCCAGCGTGCTGTTTGCCCTCAATGCCAGTGAACAGTTGGCGGCATTGAAAGAGATGAAAGAACGCAATCAGGAATTATTCGCTATTTATCATTCCCATCCAGATGCACCGGCTTTACCTTCAGTGATTGATGAAGATGTGGCGGATTATCCGCAAGCTTTGTATCTGATAATTTCTTTAAACACCCGTGGCGTGCTGGAAATGCGTGGTTTCCAAATGCATGGAAAAAACATCGAAGAGGTAAATTTGATCATATGAGTATTCTTGACGCATCAGTATTAAAAGATGCAGCGCAACAGGCGCTGGATGCGGCTAAAAAGCTGGGCGCGACCGCTGCTGAAGTGGGCATCAGTCAAAGTGTCGGCTTATCGGTAAATGTTCGCCAGGCGGAAATTGAAACGCTGGAGCACAACAAAGATACTGGCCTCGGAGTCACCGTCTATCTGGGCCAAAGCAAAGCTTCTGCCAGTACCTCAGATTTGCGACCAGAAGCCATCCACGAAACTGTAGCTATGGCATGCAGTATTGCCAAACATACCCAGGAAGACAAATACGCCGGCTTAGCCGATGCAGCATTAATGGCTACGACATTTCCGGATTTACAGTTGTATTATCCTTGGGAATTATCACCGGAGCAGGCGATTGCCCTGGCGATGGAATGTGAGCAGGCAGGACGGGATTTTGATCCATTGATCAGCAATTCAGAAGGGGCCAGTGTTTCCTCGCATGAAGGTCAACGTATTTATGCCAACAGTCATGGCTTTATCGGTCAGACGCAGTCCAGTCGTCACAGTTTATCCTGCACCTTGATTGCCCGAGATGAAAACGGTATGCAGCGTGATTACTGGTATGACGTGGCTCGGGATAGCAAGGATTTGGCTGCAGCAGTGTCGATTGGCCGTAAAGCCGCGGAGCAAACCCTCAAACGTTTGAATGCTCGTGAAATTGAAACCGGACAATATCCGGTGATTTTTGCAGCTGAAATTGCCTCTTCTTTGTTTGGCCAATTAGTGGGCGGGATTCGCGGTAGTGCGTTGTATCGTAAATCCAGTTTTCTGCTGGATAAACTCGGTGAGCAGATTTTTCCGGAGTTTATGCATATCCACGAACAGCCACATCTATTAAAAGCCTTGGGCAGTTCAGCCTTTGATGCTGAAGGTGTTGCCACACAAAATCGTGACATTATTCGTGACGGTATTTTGCAAGGTTATGTGTTGGACAGCTATTCCGCCCGACGTCTCAATATGACTACCACGGCAAATGCTGGCGGGGTGCATAACCTCACGGTGGATAGTAATGATTTGTCGTTCAAAGACATGCTGAAAGCGATGGACCGCGGCGTGATTGTCACTGAAACCATGGGCATGGGTGTCAATATTGTGAACGGTGACTACTCGCAAGGTGCGGCCGGTTTCTGGGTTGAAAATGGTGAGATCCAATACGCCATTGATGAGTTCACTATTGCTGGACAATTGCAGGATATGTTCAAAGGCATTCAAGCCGTGGCGAATGATGTGGATTTACGCAGCAATATCCGCAGCGGTTCAGTGTGGATCGATAAAATGATGGTGGCGGCGTAAACAGACCCTAAGGCTTATGGCTATCGCGAATCAGTGCCGTAATATCGGTCATGTAGGCCACAGCAAATATTGAAAACAACATCTGCCGCAGGTTTTTTATCCGGTGCGCGCTGTGGCTGCGCAATGCATTGATCTGCTGCGTCAAATCTTGTTCGTCATGCAGCCAATCTGTTTTGCTGTTTATCAACTGACAATGAAAAACATAATGATGATCTGCATTGAAAAGCCTGTGTAATAACAGGTTTTTTGCTTCTTTTGATTGCAACTCATGTTCACAGATAATCTGCCAGGGTTGCTGTTGGGATCGATAACAGTACAAACCCATCGAATGCGTCACCAGATTGTCGGTATTGAGCGTTTTTAACTGCAGCGTAATACGCGATATGGCGTTAGAAATCGCCTGCCACAGTTTATTATCCGTTTGATCGATGATCTGGGAGTGGCCAGCCACAGCCTGCAGAACACGTTTTTGCTGATTGTCCAAACCGAAAAACAAGGCCGTATTGAGCGGCGTGTGACTCAACAGATCCAGGTAAACCCGACTGTATTGCATTTGTAGCAAATCGTCTTCTCGACGTGCCAATGAATGTTGATTGGTGGAAATGGCTTTTTCAAAAAACTGATTCAATGCTAACGGGCATTGACTGACCATTCGCTGCAACCCCAGCTCTGTTTGCTCGGCAAACTTTTGCACCCGTTTCACCTCATAAGGCACACTGCGTAAATTCAGCAACGGTCGCTGATTTTGCCAGCGAGTGAAATGCAATGTGGCTCGACTGCCAACAGATACCAGTAAATCCGCGTTGACGGATAATGAGAGACCATTAATCGATACCTCATTCGTTTGCGTGACATATTCCTGGCCATTGATAAACAACGCAACTGGGGTAAGTACGGTGTAACGACTTTGTTGGCGTCTTATAAAGGTTTTTATTGAGCTAAGAGGTGGTAACTCATAGTTTGCCGCAGATCGCTCGGTTGCATTATCAGCATCAAACGTGATCTCATCATCGCTCAACTGTTGTAAACAGGCTGTAATGTCGGTAATGACCAGCAACGATTTTAGTCGCGAGAGCTTACGCGAGAAGTCATCCGCAACACGCGGATCGACCTGAGCAATACTATCTAGATGCGGGTGGTAATGTGTCTCGTCCACCTCTAACGCTGTGACAGTGAACTGCCACAACTTTGTTTTGGCTGGCCATGGCCAATGCTGCTTCAAACGGCTTAATTCGTCAGCCGAGATTATCTGCAAACGATCTTTATGTAGAGCCAAGATGCCGCTAGTTACAAGAGTTTGTTCTATCCGTGCCAGCAGCGTTTTGATGTTCTTAAGTAAGTTGGGAGCACTGGTAAAAATCTGATCACAAACAGTACTGCTATGCACAGCGGTTACGATGGTTTTTTGCTGTTGTTCGCCAATCCAGCACAGCAGGCTGGGAATTTGCCGACTATAAAGCCGTAACAAACAATTTTGCGTCAGGTTGAGAATTTCGTTATTTAATTCTGCCGGACTACGTTGCGTCTGGTTACTTAACCAGTTTTGCCAGGCCTGACGGATGTCATCGCTCACCGAATCATTGAAACGCAACACAATAAAGGTACGTTGTTCATCATGATCCAGCCGCGTGATATCAAAGGCTATTTTGGTGGGTTCTGTATTATGGGCATTTGGGAAGTGCTCAAAACTGACCTGAACGGTATCGTTTTTTTCCAGTGTCGATGCTTGTTTCATACTGACACGAATGGCGTCAGCACTGATATCCAATGTCATTGCATGGTAACTTAACTGAGCAGTTTCAATAGTGACTGGAAGAGTGAGTAACACCCGTTGGGCCTGACGTCTTACCGGCTGATCCAACCTGAGAAGTAACAGGCTATTGTCGTCTGTAGCTGTGTTAGGGGCTTGTTGTGATTGTTGTTGAAACTGGCGAACAGTTTGCAGCAAGGCCTCGTAAACACCACTGTGTAACTTCCATTCATGCGCTCAACCAGCTGTTTGAGGATCAGATAATTACGATCATCCAGATAGTGGGTCAGATCACCGAATTCATAAGGCTGGCATTCGCCAGAAACCTTGCCGCGTAAATCGATAATGCGTTGACAGGGTTTTTGTAATCGTTGACGTTCCAGCTGGGCTAGAAAGAGTTGATTTTGATTTTTGCTGCTTTCCGTTGCCATCGTCCTGATTAATTCAGTTCTTCAGGTGTTTTGGCTTGAATGCTCAGCGCATGAATAGCTGAGGGCAATAGCTCGGCTGCGGCCTGGTAAACCAGTCGGTGCCGTTTAATTGGAGACAGTCCAGCAAAAACTTCACTGACAATAAACACGCTGAAATGACCACCACCGGTGTTTCCCGCGTGTCCTGCATGTAAATGACTGTCATCGGTAATGTCTAACTGGGTTGGGTGCAATTGCTGTAAAGCTTGCTCCAGTTTTTGTTGGGTTGCTGAACTCATGGCAATACTTTACGGAATGGTTTAACGGTGACTTTGGCATAGACATCTGCTTCGATGTACGGATCAGCGTCAGCCCAGGTTTGGGCGCTGTGCCAGTCGTCAAATTCTGCGATAACTAAACTGCCGGTGAAACCTGCTGCGCCTGGATCTTCACTATCAATTGCGGGATGTGGGCCGGCCAACACTAAACGACCTTCATTTTGCAATTGCTGCAAGCGGGCAAGATGAGCCGGTCTGGCAGCCAGTCTTCGTTGCAGGCTATCAGGTTTGTCTTCGCTGATAATGGCGTACAACATCAAGGAGCATCCTTAGAATCGCTGTTGTCCTTAATATGGCGGGACAAATACAGGGCCTGTCCGGCAATAAATACCACTGTAATAATTAACGAGCCAAACAATTTGAAATTGACCCAAGTTTCTTCTGAGTAGTTATAAGCGATATAAATATTCAGAAAACCCGAAAACACAAAAAACAGAATCCACACCGTATTGAGTCGTGACCAGACGGCAGTTGGCAATTGCAGATGGGCTGCCATTAAACGCTCCAGCAAGGTTTTATCAGTAAATACTCTGGCACCGAGAAAGGCGAGGGCAAACAGCCAGTTCACTGCAGTCGGTTTCCACATCACGAATTCAGGATTTTGTAACCAGATAGTAGCTCCACCGAGTACGATGACCAGAATTAATGTAATCATGTGTTGCCGCTCAACCTTGCCGTGGCGCAACTGACTCCAGATAACCTGAATCAACGTTGCCACCATCATTACCGCCGTGGCGACATAAATGCCGGCGATGTCGTATTCCTGACCATTCCAATGATAGATGCCGCCACCAAATTTATAGGCAATGAAAAATAAAATAATGGGCAAGAAATCGGTAAATAGTTTCATCTTTAATTTCAGTTATTACAGAGATGGCACATTCTAACGTAAAATCAACACCATGACGCACTATGACCTGCATTGCCACTCCACCGCCTCTGATGGCGCTTTGTCACCTCAAGCCCTTGTTGAACGAGCTGTTCAGCAAGGTGTTGATGTATTGGCACTAACTGATCACGATGGTACGGAGGGCATAAACGCTGCCCTGCAAGCTGCTGAGGGACAACCGATAACACTTATTCCAGGGGTGGAAATTTCGGTTACCTGGTATAGCAGTACTGTTCATATCGTTGGACTGAACATCGATATTGATAACCCTAAATTGCAAAGCGGCTTAGCTGATATTCGAGATTATCGGCAGCAACGGGCCGAACAAATTGCGCAACGCTTGGAAAAATCCGGTATTCCAGGTGCCTTAGAAGGCGCTGCTCAATATGCCTCTAAGACCATGTTGGGACGCATGCATTTTGCGCAATTTCTGGTTGAACAGGGTCATGCCGCCGATACCAAAGACGTTTTCAAACGTTTTCTGGTTCGAGGCAAACCGGGCTATGTGCCGGGCAGCTGGACCGATTTATCCTCAGCAGTGCAATGGATAACCGAAGCCGGAGGACAAGCGGTTATTGCTCATCCATTACGTTATAAAATGACGGCAACTAAGCTGCGCCGGCTGATTGAGGATTTTAAAACCGCTGGCGGGCAAGCCATTGAAGTCAGCTCCGGACATCAACATCCAGATCAATTAAGAAACGTCGCGGCGCTCGCCAAACAATATGATTTGCTGGCATCCTGCGGCTCGGATTTCCATGGTCCGGATCAAAGCTGGAGTGAACTGGGTCGTTTTCTGCCACTGCCCGCTTCATGCAAACCGGTATGGTCTTTATGGCAGTGAAACAGGCATATTCATTCGACTATGCTATATCTGAACACTATTTAGAGAACTAACGAAGGTTTTACATGAGCCAGTATTTTCAAATTCATCCCGATAATCCGCAGCAGCGTTTAATTAAACAAGCCTGTCAGATCATCATGAAAGGCGGTTTAGTGGTTTATCCGACGGACTCTGGCTATGCCTTGGGATGTCATTTGGGTGATAAAGCGGCGATGGATCGGATTCGCCGTTTGCGGCAACTGGATGATGATCACAATTTCACACTGGTGTGTCGTGATTTATCCGAGCTGGCGGTTTACGCCAAGTTTAACAATGCGGTATTTCGGTTGATTAAAGCCCATACCCCGGGCCCTTATACATTTGTACTACCCGCCACCAAAGAAGTGCCACGCAGATTACAACATCCAAAACGCAAGACCATCGGCCTACGAATACCGGTCAACAATATCGCTTTGGCATTATTGGAAGAATTGAATGAACCGTTGATGAGTTCAACCCTGATTCTACCAGGCGAGAACATGCCGATGACTGAAGCCGATGAGATAGCCGATCAATTAGGCAAACACGTTGATTTGATAATTGATGGTGGTGCCTGTGGACATGAACCGACAACCGTTATCGAGTTTGTGAATGATCTTCCTGAAGTTGTTCGCGTCGGTATGGGCGACCCAGCACCGTTTGAGGTGGAATGATCGTCTATCTCACAATAGTCATTTTTATCGCAGTCGTTATTTGGTTCATTGGACTGCAAAATGCCAAAGCAGATTGGGGCGGGCCATCCGTTAACTGGTTGGACGGTTGGACGCGGCTGATATGTCGTTATATCCATCGTTTACCGGAGCAGAAAATCGCTTTACCCGAAACTGGCCCGGCTATTGTGGTTGCCAACCATGTTTCAGGCGTCGATCCGCTGTTACTAATTTCGGCCAGCACACGACCATTACGCTTTTTGATTGCACGAGAAGAATATGAGCGGCCAATTGTTCACTGGCTGTTTAAAAAAGCCGGCTGCATTCCGGTTGATCGTACTGGCCGCCCGGAACAAGCATTAAGGCAAGCACTGCGAGCTTTGCAGCAAGGCGAAATTATTGCGCTGTTTCCTCACGGTAAAATTCATCTGGATAGTGATCCCCCCAGAAAAATCAAAGGTGGTGTCGGCCGATTGGCAAGCTGGTCATCAGCGCCAGTGTTTCCAGTTAGAATTGATGGTGTCACCGCTCAAGGCAAGGTTTTTACTGCACCATTTGTCCCCAGCAGAGTACAGTTGACGATGAGTCCTGCATTGCATTGCTCTACCGAAACAATGCTCCAATGTCTGCAAGATATCAGTTCAGCAATTGAGACCCCGGCAGGCATCAAAAAAAATTAAACATAGCGTAGTCTTTTTAAAGAATTAAACTATTTTCAATAACTTAATGTTTTTATCAAAATAATTTTTTCTTCAAACTCTCTCTTGATTTCCATTCGGCACCCCCCATTTTGTAATTAACATATTTTTTACAGGGATATTACGATGCAAATCGATAAACTCACCAGCAAATTCCAGGAAGCCCTAGGAGCAGCACAAAGTCTTGCTGTCGGCCGCGATCATCAGGTCATAGAACCCGCACATTTATTATTGGCGTTATTGAATCAGCAAGGTGGCACCGTTAAACCTTTGCTGGCGCAAAGTGGTGTCAACTTGCCTGCCTATCAAGCCGATCTTGAAGCACAGCTAAATCGTTTTCCCCAAGTGGAAGGCGGGAATGGCGATATTCGCATTTCTGCTGATTTAAGTCGTCTGTTAAATCAAACTGATAAATTGGCCCAACAACGTCAGGATCAGTTTATTTCCAGTGAGTTATTGATACTGGCGGCGGTTGAAGATAAAAATCAGACTGGTGAGTTATTGCGTAAACATGGCGCTAACAAAACCAATATTAATAACGTGATTGAAAAAATTCGAGGGGGCGAACGCGTGACTGATCAAAATGCAGAAGAACAACGTCAGGCGCTGGAAAAATACACTATTGATCTGACTGCTCGTGCCGAGAGCGGCAAGCTGGATCCGGTGATTGGTCGGGATGATGAAATTCGCCGCACCATACAAGTTTTGCAACGCCGTACCAAAAACAATCCAGTGTTGATTGGTGAACCGGGTGTCGGTAAAACAGCGATTGTGGAAGGCCTCGCACAACGAATAGTCAATGGTGAAGTGCCTGAAGGCATGAAAAACAAACGCGTTTTGGCTTTGGATATGGGCTCATTGATTGCCGGTGCCAAATTCCGAGGCGAGTTTGAAGAACGCTTAAAAGCAGTGCTGAATGATCTGTCTAAACAGGAAGGGCAAATCATCCTGTTTATCGATGAAATTCATACCATGGTAGGGGCTGGCAAAGCCGAAGGTGCGATGGATGCTGGCAATATGCTTAAACCTGCTCTGGCACGAGGCGAATTGCATTGCATCGGCGCCACAACATTGGATGAATACCGCCAATATGTTGAAAAAGATGCTGCGCTTGAGCGCCGTTTTCAGAAAGTGCTGGTGGGCGAACCAGTGTCGAATCGACCATCGCAATCTTGCGCGGCTTAAGTGAGCGTTATGAAGTGCATCATGGTGTGGAAATCACTGATCCGGCTATTGTGGCTGCAGCCAACTTATCGCATCGTTATATCACCGACAGAAATTTGCCGGATAAAGCCATTGATCTGATCGATGAAGCTGCCAGTCGTATTCGGATGGAAATCGATTCCAAACCTGAAGTACTGGACCGTCTTGAAAGACGGTTAATTCAGCTGAAAATTGAACGTGTGGCGTTGCAGAAAGAATCGGATGAAGCTTCCAAAAAACGTTTGGATACGCTGGAAACCGAGATGAAAAAGCTGGCAC
>NZ_SSXS01000009.1:0-92761 GCF_004832235.1 Methylophaga sp. SB9B | reverse complement strand
CAACCGGTGTTGGTAAAACCGAGCTATGTAAATCACTGGCGACTTTCTTGTTTGATACTGAAGAGGCCATGGTACGCATTGATATGTCCGAGTTTATGGAAAAACATTCGGTGGCACGTCTGGTCGGGCGCCTCCGGGTTATGTTGGATATGAAGAAGGTGGTTATCTGACAGAAGCAGTGCGCCGTAAACCTTATTCAGTGATCTTGTTGGATGAGGTTGAAAAAGCCCATCCAGATGTCTTCAATATTTTGTTGCAAGTGCTGGATGATGGCCGTTTGACTGATGGCCAAGGCCGCACGGTTGATTTCAGAAATACCGTTATTGTGATGACCTCTAATTTGGGCTCGAGCATCATTCAGGAAATGGCTGGAGAAGAAAATTACGAGGTGATGAAACAGGCGGTGATGGAAATTGTTGGTCAACATTTCCGTCCGGAATTTATCAACCGCGTGGATGATGTGGTGGTGTTCCATCCTTTACAAAAATCGCAAATCCGAGCCATTGCCGATATCCAGCTGGAACATTTACGCCAGCGTCTGGCAGAAAAAGAAATGGGCTTGGAGTTGTCTGATGCAGCTTTGGATATGTTATCGGAAGCCGGTTTTGACCCGGTTTATGGTGCACGCCCATTGAAACGGGTTATTCAGCATCAACTGGAAAATCCGCTGGCTCAAGCCTTGTTGTCCGGTCGCTTTGTGGCAGGCCATGTCATTAAAGTTGATGTGCAGGACGAAGATCTGGTGTTTACCAGTGAATTGCGACACTAAGCTAAAATGAAAATGATTGTCGGGCTGGAAGAACATCTCATCCAGCCCGGCTTTTGTTTATTCTCAGATGTTTAATACCTGTTTGAATGTTCAATAATCCGTTAGATTTATCTTTAGCCGTTTTATAATCACCTTATTCTCGGGAAAGCAATCCCTGCAAAGTGCTGTAAGCCACTGATATAATGCCCGACTTTCTCCCTCACACTCACAGGTAGCTAACAAATGTCTGATTTCGGCAAGTATGTCGATGCCTTCACGCCAGCGGAAGTCGCGGAAAAAGTCAAAACCGTTGGGGTGGATAAGGCCAATATGTCACTTATCCCGTTAGTGATTCTGTCATTGATGGCCGGGGCGTTTATCTCGTTTGCTGCAATGTATTACACGGTGGTTATGACAGACGCCGGTGCAGCATATGGAATGGCAAGATTGCTAGGCGGTTTAGTATTTGCGTTGGGCTTTATCTTGGTGGTAATAGCTGGGGCAGAGTTATTTACCGGTAATACGCTGGTGGTCATGGCTTATGCGAAAGGGCAAGTCAGTTTCAAAGCATTAATGCGTAACTGGGGTATTGTCTATTTCGGCAACCTGGTGGGGGCGCTGGTAACCGTCTATCTGGTATATCTCTCTGGATACCTGACGGACGGAAATTATGGGGTAGGGGTGACAGCCATTAAAACAGGCCTGATAAAAGTCGATCATTCGATCACCGAAGCCTTTGTGCGCGGTTTACTGTGTAATGTTTTAGTGTGTCTGAGCAGCTGGATGGTCTATGCATCACGTAGTGTCACCGATAAAGTATTGGCTGTGCTGTTTCCTATCTCTGGCTTTGTGGCAATGGGCTTTGAACATTCTGTGGCAAATATGTACATGATTCCGGTTGCGATGATTGCAGCAACCGATCAGGCGATTGTGGCTGCCGGGCATTTTGATGCAGCTCAATTAGCGACGCTGGATTTTGCCGGTTTGATGGGTAACCTTATTCCGGTCACCTTGGGTAATATTGTCGGTGGTGCTGGATTTGTGGCGATGACCTACTATCTGGTCTACGTGTACGCTCGTCCGAATCGCTAAAAAGAACATAAAGTGCACTGCGTTGAGCAGTGCACCTGTTGTTATTTACCAAGATTTGTACGGCAGGAATTTGCCATCTAAGGTAATCACAATCCGATCACCTTTTGGATCCGGTTTTTTCTCAATATTCATCGCAAAATCAATGGCACTTACAATGCCATCACCACATTTCTCATGCACAATTTCTTTAATGGTAGGGCCATAAACCGACATCATTTCATACAAACGATAAAGCAACGGATCCGTTGGTACAGTTTGCTCCCATTGTTTATTTGGGTATTTTTGCAGGGCCAATTCAACTTCGGTACCCAGGTCCATTAGCTGACACAGTTTTTTGGCCGTTTCGACTGGCATGCTGTTCATGCCGAGGCAGGCAGAGGCCGTCCATTCCGGTGACATGCCAATCGCAGCACCTATTTTTTCCCAAGTCAGTTCTTTGGTTTCTTTTGCCACCATAATGGCTTGCGTCATAGCAAGTTTATTCATTGTTACTCCAAAATATCTGTTTGTTTTTAAATAAAAAACCTGACACCCAAAACAGGTGCCAGGCCAACGAGGAAATCAATTCATTTTTTCGGAAAATTCAGCGGTAGGGGCACCGGTTTTGTAATGTGTCGCATACAACATGCCGCCAGTCAGCACCAAGCCACCCACCAGATTACCGAGGATGACCGGGATTTCATTCCATAATAACCAGTCAGCGATAGTGATATCAGCGCCCATTAGCATGCCCATTGGGAACAAGAACATATTCACTACGGCATGTTCGAAGACCAACCCGAAAAACACCGCAATTGGTAACCACATGGCAATTACTTTGCCCCCTACTGAATTAGATAGCATGGCACCAACAACACCGGTTGAGACCATCCAGTTACACAGCACGCCAGCAACAAAAACAGTTAACCAGCCAGCACCGCCATGTGCAGCAAATCCTAGGGTACGTGCTTCGGCTGCTTTGGCAATTGCCTGACCGGCAGCACCCGGCTCGGTGGTGAAAGCAAATGTCCAGGCAATGCCAACCAGTAACGCCGTGGTCAAAGCGCCTAATAAGTTACCTAAGCCGACCAGCAGCCAGTTTTTCATCATGCCTTTGAAAGTGCAGCCGCGTCTTTTATCCAGCAACGCTAATGGAACCAGAGCAAATACACCGGTCAACAAGTCAAAACCGAGTAAGTTCAATAAGACAAAACCAACAGGGAAAACTAAAGCACCAACAATCGGCAAACCGGTTTGAACGGCAGTGGTGACTGCAAAGGCAACGGCCAGGGTTAAAATAGCTCCTGCCATGTAAGATCGGATTAACACATCCCGGGTAGCCATTTTGAGTTTGGCTTCACCGGCATCGACCATTTTCTTGGCAAATTCGCTGGGCAAGAGATAAGACATAAACACTCCAGAGTAAGATTGATATTAAACAGGTAAGCAGTTTGCATGTTTTGTGCCTAACTTGATTTGTATAACCAAATCAATTTGTTAGGTTTTAATTGGGATTTTGGGGCCACTGAATTTGCACCAATTTGAAACGCAGTGAAGGTGCTGGTGCACAAGCATGAAGCGTAATGCCGTGTGTAAGATCAGTTAGAAAATGGCGGGACCCAGTCCAGGGTATCTAGCAAGTCTGCTTGCGGGCGGCCAATAAAATAACCTTGACCAAAATCAACACCATAACCCTTTAACAAAGCCAAAATGTCAGCATTTTCCACAAATTCGGCTGTGGTTTTACGGTTTAATCCTTTGGCAACATCCACCAAGGCTTTGACAAACAGTTGATCATCCGCATTTTTATCCAGATTTTTAATGAAGATGCCATCTATTTTGATGATGTCGACCGGCAGTTCCCGCATATAGTTAAACGACGAAAAGCCAACGCCAAAATCATCCAACGAGAAACGGCAACCCAAGGCTTTAATGGCTTGCATCATCGCTTTGGCTTGCTGCAGATTGGAAACGGCAACTGTCTCGGTGATCTCAAAAATAATCCCGTTGGGATCAACCTGAAATTCAGCAATAGTGCTTTCCAGTAAAGGCAATAATCGTGAGGTATCAATCACCAAGCCGGATAAATTAATGGCAAAACTGATATTAGGTTTTTGCTTTTGTAATAGTCCTAATTGTTTCAGGGCATGTTTGATAACGTAATGATCTATTTGCTGGATCAAACCCACTTGTTCAGCAATCTGGATAAATTTACCCGGTAAACGCATTTCACCGGTGTGCGGATCCCGCATACGAATCAAGACTTCGTAATGTTCAATTTTGTTGTTATCTAATTCCAGAATGGGCTGATAAAACAGCACAAACAGATCTTGTTCCAGTGCCTGTTCGATACGGTGTTTCCACAACACCCGCGCTTCAAGCTGCTCACGAGTTCGATCATCCACTGAAAAGATATGAAAATTGCCTTTGCCTAGAGCTTTTGCCTGGTACATCGCCAGATCGGCAAAGCCCATCAGCTCATGAATACTGGCATCCTGAAGGGGAAAGTGCACGATACCAATGCTGGTCGAAACCTTGTGTTGTACGGCACCATATTCAAGCTGAATCGTGCTCAACTCATGAATCACTTTTTTTGCCAGGGTAATAGCGCCATCAACATCACTTTCAGGCATTAGAATGGCAAATTCGTCACCCCCTAATCTGGCAACCAAATCGGTAAATCGCGTAACACGTTTTAGAGTACGGGCAACCAAAATTAATAATTCATCTCCAGCGCGGTGTCCGCTGGTATCGTTAATATCCTTGAATTGGTCCAGATCGAGATAGAGCAGCGTGTTTTGATGGTGATAACGAATCGCCATACGTAACGATTTTTCGAATTCTTCAATAAATTTTCGCCTATTGCATAAATCGGTTAACGGATCGTGTTCAGCCATCCAGACGATGCGTTTCTCCGCTTCTTTCTTATCCGTCATATCCAGGCCAACCGATAAAATCACTGCCTGTTGATTGTCGTGTTCCAAACGTGAATGCAGCCAGGAAATCTGGCGGATAAGACCGTTTTTATCAATAAGTTCAGAATCCTGCTGGGCAATGCGTTGATGCCCAGCCAATAATTCATTGAAGTGAATATTCGCTTCGGTCCAATGACTGGCGGGAAACATTCGAGCGACATTGGTACCGAGCATTTCGTCTTTGTTAAAACCTGTAATTTTTTCGCCGTAATCATTAAATAACGAAATTTCAAATTTTTTATTAATGGTTAAAACAATTAACTGGGCGGTATCGAGCAAACTTTTAATAAAGTCGCGCTCTTTTCGCAGCTCACGGTTTTTTATCTGTACCTGTTGATTACGCAGTCGCCCATGCTGGTCCAATTGATCCAAAACATTGATCAGGTGGTTGGTAATATTGGAAAGATCAATAACTTCCTGATCAGAGTTGTTAATGCTTGTTTCAGATAATAAAAGACGGGCTTGCTGATATTTTTTTGCTGACAATAAAGGCAAGGCCAGCGATATCTGCTCGATCTGTGACAACGGTTTGGACAGACGCTTTAAACCCCACAGGGTTAATAGCAGTGAAAATAATATGATAAGCAAAAACGGCGGCAGATAAATACTGAAGAGCTGGCTCGGATCAAAAGATCCATACTGAAAGTTCAAGTGGCCAACCAGAAATAACAGGATTAAACCGGCGATAAAACTACTAAAAAAAATACTGCAGGCTGTTTTCCAGTGAAGTTGGAGGTTTGACATCCTAGCCATTTCAATCAAATCCCTTGGAAATATAATGCTGGCGATTATGGCATATCAATTGGATGAAAAAATATAGACTGCTTAACGTTGTTCACCACGCGAGACACGGCTCAATACCCAATCTAAGGCGCTTGCAGGTAATATGCGTTTGAGATAGCCAAACAAATAGGTAGGGAAGGTTACGTAATAACGTATTTTGGGTCGGTCAGACTCAATTGCATGCACTAATTTATCTACAACAGCTTTGGCTGGAAGAGTAAAAGGTGCGGCCGGCCCGGGGGTTAACAAACGCTTTTCCATTGCCTCATAAATCGTATGATGGCTGCTGGTGTTTTTATCGATATGTTGCTGATATTTTGCAAAGGCATTTTGGCGGAAATGGCTGGTAATCGGACCGGGTTCGATAAGCGAAATATCGATTCCTGTGCCTTTGAGTTCAAGGCGCAAGCTATCAGCCAGTCCTTCAATAGCAAATTTACTGGCATTGTAAGCACCGCGATATGGTAAGGCGACTAAGCCTAAAACAGAACTGTTATAGATAATTCTGCCGAAACCCTGTTGTCGCATTTTTTTGATAACGAGGTTGGTTAACTCTTGTGTGCCGAATACATTGGTTTCAAATTGTTCGCGTAGCGCGGTACGGGATAAATCTTCCACCGCGCCGGGTTGGCCATAGGCAGCGTTATTGAATAATACGTCGATATGACCGTTAAAAATCTCTGAGGTGGCTTCAACAGCCTGATGGATAGAAGCGCTATCATTGAGATCGCATAACAAATTACTGATGCCTGCTGCAGTTAACGGGGAGTGATCGGCCGGATTCCTGACAGTAGCAATTACGTGATGGCCCCTAGCATGTAACATTTTTGCTGCTTGCAGGCCAATACCGCTGGAGCATCCAGTGATCAGAATGTTACGTTGTTTACTATTGGGCTTGTTTTTTGACATATAAGCAATCAGAGTATATTTAAATCACATTGGCTAAACATTTAAGCATAATGGCCGCTAAGGGTTACAGACAAAATCATTAGGGTTGAGGTACATCGCAGGTATGTTACAAGGAAATGACATTAGTCAGGCCGATTACGAACGGTTTCGGCTTTTTTTGGAACAAGCCTGCGGCATCGTTTTGGGCGATGGCAAACAATATTTAATTGTCAGTCGGTTGACTAAATTATTACGCGACGAAAAGATTCCATCAGTAGCCGATTTGTTAAATGCCATTCAGCGGGGCCATCCCCGTCATTTACGTGACGCAGTCATCGATGCGATGACCACTAATGAAACTTCGTGGTTTCGTGATGGTGGACCATTTGAAGTATTTGAAAAGATGACACTGGCTGATTTGGAGACTCGGATAACACCACCCTGCAAAATCTGGTCTGCTGCCTGCTCCTCAGGGCAAGAACCTTATACCATCAGTATGATTCTCAGCGAATACATCCGTAAAAAACCGGATAGCCGACTCAAGAGTACACAAATCATCGCTACCGATATTTCCAACAGTATGCTGGCCATGGCAAGACGCGGTATCTATGAAGAACATGCGCTGATTAGAGGGATTTCTGCAGCCAGACGTCAACAGTTTTTCAAACAGCTGGAAGGTAGCTGGCATATTGTTGATGAACTCAAACAACGGGTGCAGTTTCGTGAACAGAACTTATTGCAGAGCTATACCGGATTGGGACGCTTTGACGTGATCTTGTGCCGCAATGTACTGATTTACTTTTCATCACAACGCAAAACAGACATTCTGACCCGGCTTGCACAGTCATTAAATCCGGGTGGTTATTTGTTTTTAGGCGCTTCAGAAACTATCAGCGGTTATACCGATGCGTTTGATCTACAACGTACGCCGCATGGCGTGGTGTATCGTCGCCGTTAAAGGTCTGTTTTATCAGCTTCGGACTTAACCAATATCGGCTCAGCAGCTGGTGAACTCGAAGCAGCATTTGTTCTTTCCGGTTTTTTGCACCAGCCCAACCAGCTTCCAATATATTGTAGAACCGTTTTTATCAGCCGCCACAAACGCGGTAACAGCCAAATCATTAATAGAACAAAAATCAGTAACGCGGCCAGAAACCATAGTGGATGAGTCAGTGCTGTCCATAACCCGGCAATCACCAGTAAATCTTCGGTTATTGAGGCACCCCAGTTGCTGAAGGGCTCAGAAGAGGTATTTATCAGTAGTCGACTGCCTGCTTTAGTGGCATGAGTTGCCGCAGCAAGTCCGCCACCCAGAATACCCGCAGTAAGTTCAATCGCCGGACTGACATCACCAACCGCACTGGCCGCCAACATGGCACCTGCCGGAATACGGATAAAGGTATGCAGGGTATCCCAGCCGGTATCGACACCAGGTATCTTATCGGCAAAGAATTCTACACAGTACATTACAGCCGCAGCAGTCATCACCAGAGGGTCGCTGAGTACCTGCAACTCATCCGGCAGTATGATATGGCCTGAAGTGCCCATATAGCCGAGCATGAATACGGCTGCGTATAAGTTGATTCCACTGGCCCATGCGGCGCCCATACTCAGCGCAATAATACTTACAGCATCCATTTTAAGACTCCTGTTTGTTATAGTGGCTAGGGTCAGGATAAACAGACCCTGGAGTTTTTGGAGTGATATGGATGATAACCCGAACAGAGCTGCTCGCCTATCTTGATGACCTATTAGAAACATCAAGATTTCAGGACTATTGTCCCAATGGTTTGCAAGTGGAAGGTAAACAGCAGATTAAAACTTTGGTGACTGGTGTTACGGCAAGTCAGGCATTGCTGGATGCTGCTGTAGCCAATAATGCTGATGCGATACTGGTGCATCATGGCTATTTTTGGCGTGGTGAATCATCCCCGGTGACCGGTCTTAAATATCAGCGACTAAAAACCTTGTTGACACACGATATCAACCTTATTGCATATCATCTTCCATTAGATGCTCATACCGAGTTTGGCAACAATGTGCAGTTGGCAAAAATACTGGATATTGAAATTGATGGTCGTATTTCAGCTACTGGGGATCCGGCTATTGCTTTGTGTGGATGCTTAAAAACGCCGCAAAGCTTAGCTGAATTTTCTTCGTATATTGATCAACAGCTTGGGCGTAAGCCCACCGTTATCGCCGGACATGATCGTGCGATCACTACCCTGGGCTGGTGTACTGGAGCAGCGCAAGGCTATATTCAGCAGGCGGCAGAGTTAGGACTGGATGCATTTATCAGCGGTGAAGTCTCCGAACAAACCACGCATTTGGCTCGAGAGCTGGGAATTCATTATATTGCTGCAGGACATCACGCGACTGAACGTTATGGGGTTAAGGCATTGGGCGAACATATTGCAGAGCAATTTGGCCTGCACCATGCCTTCATCGATATTGATAATCCAGTCTAATGGATAAACAAAAGGCCATAAGAATGGTAACGAATATGAGTGAGCGGATAGACAAGATAAAACATTTCTTTCAGGTACAGATCTGGCAGGAAGCGGCACAAGGAACCAGCAGAATACGTCGTCTGACAAACCATGCTGTGCGAGTGATCTTTGTGATGATCCGTCAATTGTCGACTGGTGAACTGAATTTAAGGGCAATGAGTCTGGTGTTTACCACCTTATTGTCATTAGTGCCGTTAATTGCTGTGGCTTTCTCAGTGCTGAAAGCTTTCGGTGTGCATAACCAGATTGAGCCGGTGTTGTTGAACTTCATGACTCCGCTTGGTGACCGGGGTGCAGAGATGACTGCCAATATTATTGGCTTTGTGGAAAACGTTAAAGTTGGTGTGCTCGGATCCATCGGTTTGGGCATGCTCTTTTATACGATTATTGCACTGGTACAAAAAGTCGAAAGTGCGTTCAATTATGTTTGGCGAGTCAAGCGCCCCAGAACATTGGCGCGTCGTTTTACCGACTATTTAAGTGTCGTGATGATTGGTCCCGTTTTAGTGTTTTCAGCATTAGGTATTGCCGCTACCGTCATGAAGCATGATGTGGTGCTAACGCTGCAATCCATAGAGCCATTTGGGACTTTGTTATTGATACTGACGAAGTTATTGCCGTATTTCATGATTGTATTGGCATTTACCTTTCTTTATACCTTTATCCCCAATACCAAGGTGAAACTTGCTCCAGCATTGGGTGGAGCAATGGTGGCAGGTGCCTTGTGGATTGGTCTGGGAACATTATTTGCGACGTTTGTGGCTTCATCATCCAATTACACGGCAATCTATTCCAGTTTTGCCATTTTGTTTTTCTTTATGATCTGGCTCTATCTGGGCTGGTATATTCTGTTGACCGGTTCTCAGGTCGCTTTTTATTTGCAGCACCCAAGGTTTGTGTTGATGGGCGGCAAAACGCTGGTATTAAGTCCACGTTTGCGTGAGAAAAAGGGCTTGTGGCTGATGACGATTATTGCCCGCCGTTTTTGTAATAAACAGCCTGCATACAGCCTCTCAGAATTGGAGCAGCTTACCGCGTTAAGCAGTGAAAATTTAGAAGATTTATTGGGCATGCTGGAGGATGGTGGTTTTCTGGTAGAAGTAGCTGGCGATAAAATCGCCTATACATTAGCTGGCGATGTCAGCGAAATTCGCGTCGGAGAAATATTGGCTTGTTTGCGCAGTGCTGAAGAAGTGGGTGTCTCTAAACTTCAACAGCACACTGAGCCGGGTATCGAAGCATTTTTCAGCGAGATGACGGAAGCACAAAATGATGTTTTGGATGATTTGAGTTTGCGAGATTTAGCCATAGGTGAAAATGCAACATGATTGAAAACAATGCTTTTCATGGCAAGCGTATTTTGCTCGGCATTACCGGCAGTATTGCCGCTTACAAAGCGGCAGATCTTGTGCGTAGATTAAAAGAGCATGGCGCTGAAGTTCGGGTGATGATGAGTCGGGGAGCAACGCAGTTTATTACACCACTCACCATACAAACAGTAAGCGGCAATCCGGTGTCATTAAATTTCTTTGATGCCGATGAAGAAGCTGCGATGGGACATATCAAATTAGCGCGTTGGGCGGATTGGATATTGATTGCTCCAGCCACTGCCGATTGCCTGGCAAAATTGGCCCACGGTCTGGCCGATGATTTGATCTCAACGGTGTGCCTTGCTTCTGAAGCGCCGTTAATGGTGGCACCTGCAATGAACAATAAAATGTGGACGCATTCAGCTACCCAACAAAACTGTCAGATACTCAAGCAACGTGATGTCGAATTTATTGGTCCGGAAAGCGGCGATCAGGCTTGTGGTGAACAGGGTGAAGGACGTTTAATGGCTGTCGATACTATGCTGAAGCATTTGTTGACAAAAATTCAGCCGGGCCCGTTGACCGGAAAAAAAGTAGTTATCACCGCGGGTCCTACCTATGAAGCTATCGATCCAGTACGTTTTATCGCCAATCGTAGTTCAGGGAAAATGGGCTATGCGCTGGCACAAGCCGCTGCTGAAGCTGGCGCAGATGTGACACTGATTTCCGGGCCGGTAGCACTGACAGCTCCTATTGGAATAACCTGTTTGAAGGTGGAAACAGCCCAGCAAATGTATGACGCTGTGATGAGCCATTTAGCACAAACGACCGTTTTTATTGGTTGTGCAGCGGTGGCTGATTATCGTCCTGCTGATCCTGCTCCTACAAAATTAAAAAAATCTGCCAAAGACGATTTATCACTGCAACTTCGATTGAATCCCGATATTATTACCGCGGTTGCAAGCTCAGGTGAACGGCCAGAGTTGGTAGTTGGTTTTGCCGCAGAAACAGACGATTTACAGCATTATGCACAACAAAAATTACAGCATAAAGGTCTGGATATGATTGCAGCGAATCAAGTGGGGGATGGACTGGCTTTTGGTCAGGATAATAATGCGCTGGAAATTTTCTGGGAGGGCGGGTACAAGTCATTGCTTGAAGCCCCGAAACTTGAAATTGCACGCGAACTCATAACATTAATAACAGAGCGCTATCATGCAAAAAATTCAATTTAAAATTCTCGACCCGAGATTGGGCACTTCTATTGAACTTCCTGATTACGCCACCGCCGGCTCTGCGGGAATGGATCTGAGAGCTTGTCTGGATGAAAACTTAACGTTGAATCCGGGTGAAACCATTTTGATTCCGACCGGTATTGCCATACATATTGATGATCCTGCCTTAGCGGCGATGATATTGCCTCGTTCGGGTTTAGGTCATAAACACGGTATCGTATTGGGGAATCTGGTTGGCCTGATTGATAGCGATTATCAAGGACAAATTTTTGTCTCTTGCTGGAACCGAGGCAACACACCTTTTGAAATTGTCGTTGGTGAACGTATTGCACAAATGTTGTTTGTTCCAGTGGTTCAGGTCGGCTTTGAGCAAGTGACCGAATTTACTGCCAGTGAGCGTGGCAGCGGCGGTTTTGGCCATACCGGCAGAAACTGAGCACAAACGTGCTGTTAACTCTGCAAAACCTGAAAATCTTTCGCAGAAGGCTGAGTTCTTTAGCCATTTTGTTGATGATTTTGATTGTTGTTTCAGGGCTGGCCGCTGCCATTTGGATAAACGACTATCAAAAACAATCTGCTGTAACAGTATTCAACCAACAACAAACGGAAAAGCTCGCTACCGCCGCATCAGGGCTAATCGATATGCTGCAGACCTGGCAGCAGCAATTTAATGATATGACAGCAGCAGATGCACAAGACCCGGTTGCTTATGGTTGGCCTGCAGCGTCAACGGCGTGTGTTTTGACTGAAATACCATCCGCTCCGACATCGGATGCCTGTATTCCAGTGAGCTTTGGCACCATCAACAGTCTGCGGCAGGCAGAAAAGCAAGGGATGGCTGATATTGCCGTTATGCAACCTAATACGCCTCAGGCACATATTTTATTGACCAAAAAGCTAAATGATTCAAGCTACCTGGTTTTATCCCTTCAAATGACAGAACTGGAAAATAAACTTAGAGAGCGCTATCTCACGATTGGATCTGGAAATCTGGTGTTGCAGCAAGGTGCTCAGAATTGGCTCACTTTATTAGAGCAAGGCGATAACAAAACCCAGCAATCAGGCCGTATTTATTACCAGTCATTACCGGGAGCCTATTGGCGTTTAGCCTTTTCGCCTGCTGAGAATGTGGCGAAATCGGCCGCTTGGCCAGCATTGGCCATGCTAACTATTATTGTTTTTGTCTTGTGTTGGTTAGTCGCCACTAAATTCAGTACCTTGCGAGCAAAAAAACAAGCTCAAATCGGAGCCCGCCCAAGACCTGTCGAATATGTGGAAAATGAAGTCAACATTGATAACACACCGACGCCTGCCGTGATCCGTGTAGCGGCGCCAAAAATCAGTAAAACCGAGGCAGTTGATAGAGTAAGGCCAGTCGATATCAAGCCGGTAATTTTCAAAGCTTATGATATTCGAGGCATTGTTGGCACCCAGCTTAGTGAGCCAATTATGCGAGTCTTGGGGCTTGCCATAGGTACCGAGGCACAACATCAGGAACAGACAAGGATTATCGTCGGACGTGATGGACGACTGTCTAGTGAAAGTTTTAGTGATGCCCTGATTGAAGGCATTTTGGCCAGTGGTTGTGATGTGACGGATATTGGCGCCGTACCTACTCCGCTGGTGTATTTCGCCTCCCAGCATATGCGGACGAATTGTGGTGTAGTGGTCACCGGCAGTCACAATCCTCAAGGCTACAATGGCCTGAAAATTGTCATCAATAACAAAACCCTCGCAGGGGAAGCAATTCAGGGTATTTACCATCGTATTCAACAATCGCGCTTATATGACGGTGAAGGTCAGTTACGTCAGGCAGATATCATTGAAAGTTATATTGAAAAAGTAAAACTGGCAGTGACATTATCTCGTCCGCTGAAAGTTGGCGTGGATTGCGGTAATGGTATTGCAGGCAAAGTGGTTCCGAGATTGCTGAAAGCGATGGGCTGTGATGTACATGAGCTTTTTTGCGAAGTAGATGGACATTTTCCCAATCATCACCCAAACCCTGCTCAGCCACAGAATATGCGAGATATTTCCAAACTAGTTCGGGATAAGCATCTGGATATCGGTCTGGCATTTGATGGTGATGGAGATCGTCTGGGTGTGGTGAATGGGGAAGGCGAAATCATCTGGCCAGATCGTTTACTGATGTTATTTGCCACCGACATTCTGAAACGGCATAAAGGTTCGACCATTATTTATGACGTTAAAAGCACTGGAATGTTAGAACAGGTCATCAGCAGAGCAGGCGGTAAACCGCTTATGTGTGCATCTGGCCATTCGTTATTACGTGCAGAAATGATGAAGCATGATGCAAAATTAGCTGGCGAGTTAAGCGGCCACATCTTTTTTGCCGATAATTGGTATGGTTTCGATGATGCGTTATTTGCCGCTTGCAGGTTATTGGCGCTGATTGCCGATGACCCGCAACGAAGAGGCGCAACCGAAATTTTTGCTGCTCAACCGCAAAGCGTTAGCACACCTGAAATTTTAATTGATTTAGATACAGCAGAATGTCGGCGTTTTATGACACAATTCACCCAAAATGCTCAGTTCGATGGAGCTGAAGTCATCACCATTGATGGTGTCAGGGTGAATTTTGGCAAAGGATGGGGCCTGGTTCGAGCGTCGAATACAGTTCCTGGTTTAACCTTGCGTTTCGAAGCTGAGACAGAAGCCGATTTGGAGCAAATCAAACAACAGTTTATTCAACAGATGTTGCAAGTGAAACCCAACCTAAGCTTGAATTTTTAGTCCGCACTTGTTGAGCGTTTTTATCAAAAACAAGTTGGTCATATTTTTGCTTAAGCAAAAACAATAAAAAAGCCTGTGTTAGGTAACGCAGGACAAGGAAGAATTAGTTAATGAGTTTGAATACACAAAAAGCGTCACATATTGCTCAAGTACTTACTGAGGCGTTGCCTTATATACAACGTTTTTCCGGTAAAACATTGGTCATCAAATATGGTGGTAATGCCATGATTGATGAAACGTTGAAAAATAGTTTTGCCCGTGACGTGGTGTTACTGAAAGCCGTAGGTATTAACCCGGTTATAGTGCATGGTGGCGGACCTCAAATTGGCCAGCTTTTGGCAAAGATTGGCAAAGAATCAGAGTTCATCAACGGTATGCGGGTGACCGACACCGAGACCATGGATATTGTTGAAATGGTGCTTGGTGGGCAGGTCAATAAAAGCATTGTGAATCTGATTAATAATCATGGCGGTCGCGCGGTTGGCTTGACGGGTAAAGATGGCAGTTTAATTTTTGCAGAAAAAATGAAATTTGCTTCAGCAGACGATCTCAGCGAAGATTCGCCGGAAATGATTGATCTCGGATTCGTTGGACGAGTGACCAGTATTGATACCAGTGTCATTGATATGTTGATACACAGTGATTTTATTCCGGTCATAGCACCTATTGGTGTGGGGCAGGATGGTCAATCCTACAATATCAATGCCGATCTGGTTGCAGGCAAAATTGCTGAAGTGCTACAGGCTGAAAAATTAATCTTATTGACAAACACGCCCGGCCTACTAGATGCTGACGGAAAATTACTCACAGGCTTGAATGCAAAACAAGTCAATGATTTAATTGCGTCGGGTGTCATTTACGGTGGAATGTTACCTAAAATTGGCTGTGCGTTAGATGCAGTTCAAGCAGGGGTGACCAGCTCACACATCATCGATGGTCGTGTACAGCATGCGGTCTTACTGGAAATGTTTACGGATGAGGGTGTAGGTACACTTATTCGTGGAGGCGGTCGATGATGGAGCAACAATCTACGCGCGCTCAAAATAAACAGTCGCGTCATCAAGCCATACTGGAAGCATTAGCATCGCAGCTTGAACAACATCCCGGACAAAGAATTACCACGGCTCAGTTGGCTGAAAGTTTAGGAGTTTCTGAAGCGGCCCTATATCGCCACTTTCCAAGTAAAGCACGAATGTTCGAAGGCCTTATCGAATTTTCAGAAGACACGGTATTTGGCCTTATCCGCAGAATTCTCGATGAAGACGACAATGCGGTTTCCCGATGTGAAAAAATCATGGCATTGATGCTGGGATTCAGCGCAAAAAATCCAGGCATAAGTAGCGTACTCGTTGGAACTGCGCTTACAGGCGAAACAGAGCGGCTTCGCCAACGTGTTAGTCAATTTTTTGACCGATTGGAAACACAATTTCGACAAATTTTACGTGAACGTGAATTAACCTTGACGCAAGCTGGTGGGCGGCCTGTTAATGAAACAGCTAATTTGCTTCTCAGTATTGTTGAAGGGCGCTTACAGCAATTTGTTCGTAGTGGATTTCGCCAATCACCACTTCAAGGATGGGAACAACAATGGCTACTCATCAACACGATTCTCAGGACATACGCATGATCAATGTAGTGGTGTTAGGTCGCTCGATAACGAATTTAATTAATTTGGCTGAGCACAATGATCTCAATATCAAAGTGATTGAGCCCCATACAATTGATGATGCGTTATTGGCAATAAAAGCCGCAGAAACAGATGTGACGGTCTTAGAACAACATAACGAACAGATTAATACCGATATTTTATGTTTGGTGCTGGCAACCAATTATCCGCTTAACCAGACAATTATCCTGTCAGACAAAGTGCCGGACTTTGAGCAATTAAAAGCAACCGGTTTTAGAGCGCGGGGATACATTACTCCCCCACAACATGACAAATTAGTAAAAGCGATTCGTGCTGTACATGACGGTGAAGCCTGGTTGCCAAGGCGTTTGGTAGCTGACATGCTAAATCATTTTGCTGCCGGGGATTTAGGCTAAGAATTGAATAATGCTCCATGATAGTGTCAGCTGGCTGAAATTTTGCATGCATGCATATTGAATTTTCAACATTAATTCAATAGTTAGTACCAATGTACAGTAGATCGGTTTTAAATGTCATGGGAAACTATTTGCAAAGTAGGTCACATATTTATGTCGACCCAAGGAAGCAGCATTTCATCGGAGAAGCATTATGGCAACAGAAGCCGGTATTATTTCAGCCTTAATTGGCACCGCAACTGCTACAGCAGTCGATGGGACTGTAAGAAATTTACAAGTTGGTGACAGGGTTTACCCTAACGAGATCATTACCACTGGTCTTGCAGGTGCCATCGAAATAGAATTTCCTGACGGTAGTGTAATGGATTTGGGAAGAAACTCTCAAGCCGTATTAGACAGTGAAACATTTGAATTAGACGTGGCAGATGCCGAAACACCGACTCCCGCCGCAGATGTCGTAGATGAAATCGAAGCAATTCAACAAGCATTATTGGCTGGTGAAGATCCAACACAAATCGCTGATGCTACTGCTGCTGGTCCTGGCGCACTGCCAACCAGTGAAGGTGGAAGCGACGCTGTAGTTGTTGATTACCTTGCTCCACGAATCACCCCTGATTCAGGTTTTGAAACTACCGGTCCCGGCATCGCATTCTTAGATCCTCCTCCATTTGATTTTTTAGTGGATGAGTCTGATGATTTAGATCCAATAGATCCAACGGATCCAGGTCCAGATCCTGTAGCTCCAATTTCTCCAACACTATTAATAAGTGTTGGTAATCTGCTTGCGCCATCGAACTTAATTAAGAACGGTGTTTTGAAAATTTGGGTGTGCCTAACTTAAGTCTTGGATCTGCAGGTTTTGCTAAGTTAGAGACAATGCCCGGCTGGAGCCTAGTTGAGGGAAGTGCTTTGATGGAGCCTCATGCTGCTGGACATGGTGGTGTTGGGACTCCTTCTGCAGAATTAGATAGCAAATACTTTCCTAATGGTGGCGGTAAGCACTTTATGGATCTAGGGGCAAGTCCTGGGAATATTGCTATTCAGCAGAACGTTGAAGGATTGAAATCGGGTCTTGAATATAATTTAAGCTTTGCTTTTATTAGTAAAGCCATAAAAATGGCCAATAATTCAACTTCTGGAGAAATGGAAGTTTATTGGAGTGGTAAGCTAATTGCTACCATTGGTGGTGAAGGTAACAGCATTGATTTACATGACGGAAATGGACCTCAAAAAGCCAATTTAGCCGAATGGCAGTTGATCCAAATACCTGTTATTGCAGATCCAAATAATGGTTTTGATTCCTTGGTATTCAAGGAAGTTGGTAAAGCCGATGCCCATGGTATTGCCATTGATAATGTATCGCTTGAACCAGCTTTTCATGAATATGTACTCAACATTACAGCAGGTACAAATGGTTCTGAGGGTGAGCTTAGTTTTGTGAGCTTATCTGCAGACTCTTTACCTGCTGGTGTTTCTATTTATGGCCTCACACCAACAGATGGTGTTTATCAAATTGAGCTTGATAGCTCTGGCAAAGCTGTTTGGACACTGATTTCTGAAAATGAACTTTCAGAGCTAGATATTAATAAAATCAGTGGCTCTGTAACGTTAACCGTTGGTGACACATCATCCAGTGTTACCGAAACAGCTTATTGGGAAGTGACCGGTCAAGATACAGACGATATCTTACAAAGTACTGCTGCTAATGACATCCTAACCGGTGGTGCTGGCAAAGATGTTTTTGTCTGGAATGCTGGTGATGAAGGTATAGTTGGGACTCCTGCTATGGACATCGTAACTGATTTTAATATTGCGGAAGGTGATGTACTGGATTTCTCGGATATTCTTGTTGGTGAAGAGTCGGGCAACCTGACAGATTTTATTTCAATTACAGAAGATGGTTCGGATATTGTGATTGAACTCAAACCCGATGCAACTGATGTGACACAAATCGTTACGCTGCAAGGAAAATCACTTGCCGACTTAGGCTTGGGTGGCTTTGATACATCAACACAACAAGCTGAAATGATTAATAAGCTGGTGCAAGATGGTCATGTGAGTGTCGATAGCTAAATGCCAACTACAAAGACGTAAAACAATAAACCCGCGTTGAGCGGGTTTATTGTTTTTATTAGCTAATTATTACCAACAATTTGCTTCATCAGCATTTCTTTGTCCAACTTCGTTGATCGTCATAGTGCCACAACGGTCATTGTCTTGCGATCCAGTCGGAACCGCTTGAATAATATATGAATTGGCATCAGGATCCGCAGGGAAACTTAAGTTGTAAAAAGCAGTGCCGCCCTGCTTGGGGGAGGTGTTAAAAGGTAATGCTGCATCAACATAGCTAAATCGTTCGGTGTAATAACGTTCCATATAGCTTGAAAGCTCTAACAAATCAGCCTGAGCATTCGTTCTTCGAGTTTCTCTTACCTGTTCTTGATACGACGGATAAGCAATCGCAGCAATGATAGCGATGATAGCAACCGTAATCATCAATTCAATTAAGGTAAATCCGTAGTTTTGCTTATTCATCGCTAGTTACCTTGATTATTTGTTGCTATCTAAAAGCCATAACGTTTTGATAGTTGGTAAAGGATTACTGTTTGAACTGTCATCGAGCTCATATCCGACAGTGGTTCCAACCGTAATCCTTTTTGTATTTTCAGAATCACTATATATAACTGTTTGCTCATTTACTAAATAGGCTTCTCCTTCGATTTCAATGCTTACTGAATCATTGAAATGTTGGGTCACCTTGCCAGTGAAAGGGAATGAAACCAATGCATAGATTGTTACACTAAAACTAAGCAAAAATAGTGTCAGTAATGTTTTCATAATTTTTAATATTACCTGAATTGGAAATCGAGTTGGCGCCATGATTGTCTTCCCTCAAATCCAGGACCAGGATTTTCCACCGTTACTTCGATATTGCCTGAAGAACCACTGGTATATTTAAATTCACGCTGACCTCCTGCTTCGCTAGCAATACTTGGTGTTGGAATAATGCCCACTTCTGATTTTTTACCACTTGCAGGTACCAAAACTCTATTCGGATCCGGATTTCCGTCTGCATCTAAATCGCAATTAGCGATACAGATGAAATCTGCCTCATTAAAAATTCCATCACCCGTAATATCAAAAGGTGAATAGGATAACCGTCCGCCTGTTGCATAATTCAGTTCCATTAACCAACCAGATCCCCCAAAGTCACAAGGATCATCTGATGGTAGCAATGTGGTGAAGATAATTCGGCCATTACGAATTATGGAATTACTGACCTGCCTTTCACCAAAATTATTCGTGGTACTTGGACTAAGCAAGTTGATATACCAACCCAATTCATTTGTCCAATTGATACTGTTATCTGAAGTTACACGATAACTTGTTCCATCCACACTAACTTCCTGGGTTATTTGCTGTTTTAATAAACTTGAGCGGTTGAATGGGGTTAACTCCTCCTGACGCTTATCCCATACAGCATAAAAAGTTTGTGTAATTTGATCTTCGACACTGTTGTCATTTACTTCAAGATATTTACCTGTACCAAATAAAACCAGAAAACCATTCGAAGTAGGGTGCCGAACAACTTGAGGACGTGTCGTTATCGGTTGGATGTTAGTTGCTGGACATACATAATCAGAGGCAACTGGTAGATCTGAATCCTCAATATAACAAGCTTGAAAAAGTGCTTGCGGGTTACCGCCATTCTCATAGGCTACGCCCCAATTTGAAGGAGTACTACTGGTTAAGTCAAATTTCCACATATTGCCGAAAAGATCACCGGCATATACATAATCTACAATAAAATCACCATCTACATCGACAGCTGCTGGAGAAGCAAGGCCATTTGGACGGTTTTGCCCCGTTGGATCTTGAGCTGTTCCAACTTCTGTATCAATGATTTCGATTAATTCACCATCAGCGAGGCGTACAATAAATAAAACTGCATTTCCAGTAGCGCTGTCAGTATTTGGATCGCCATCTGCATTATTATCAACAGTATTGTTATAGCCTCCACTAAAAATAGCCGCCCAATCACCATTTTGAAGTCTAACGATGCTAGGCTGACCATAGGTAAAGCCTAAATCTCCATCATCGGCATCAGTAAACTCCCATAAGACTTTACTGGCAGCGCTATCTTCGCTTAAAAAATCACTAGGATTCGTAACATCTAAGGCAAAGACTCCCTGTCCGCCGCCCCCTAATCCAGAAACTAAAATAGTACGCCATTCTCCGCCTATAAATGCATCAACCACCGTTGGACTGCCGTCAACAAAATATTTATGTGTATAGTTTGGATTGGCTAAACTAGGAAGGTTGGGATAAATGCTGGCAGGAACATAAGCAAACCATTCAGCACCGGTATCCGCATTAAATGCATGAAGCATTCCGTCATTAGCGCCAACATAAACAAGAGGCTGACGATTAGAATTGGTTGCTTTAAAACTTGAATAAGGAGCTGTACTTTCAGCTGCACCAGCACCCCATGAATCTGGATAACGCTGGATTGGTGCTCCAACATAAGCTGGGGCAGAGTTAATAATGTCACCCAACAAGAAATTTCTATTACGGAAAGTTCCTCCTTGATTACTTTGCTCACCAGTACGAATACCCCGCAAATATTCAAGCGTGGGTTCGTTATTTAATAATAGTTTCTGTTCAGCAGATATATTGTCCCATCGAAATGGCCGGCCATGTGATCCATCAAAGGTAATGATATTCCGATCATTTGCGGCTGGAATTAGGTTTCTGGCATCCCAGGCTGCTGGGGATGATAGTTCACCGAAATTTGCGTCTTCACTATTATCTATTATTGGAAATGCAAGTAATTGTCCTGTCCAATCCCCACTGTTAAAGCGTGCCTGAAAGACTTTACTGTCACTTGAAATTGAGCCTGAATTTAATGCAACCGAAGATGCTGATGAAGTTTCATCTGAAATGTTAGCAAGAATGGCAGAAATAGATTCTGCGAATGTTTTAGGGTCGTCCGCACTGAACAAATCTCCTCTTCCATTGATTGAGGCATGTAAAAGATCATCCAAACGCGCTGCGCAAGCGTCACCATTACAATTAGAGCTTCCGGCATCAGGATCAGGCCAGGTAATAGTAATTGGCGAATCAGTGCTTGAAGCTGCTACTGCCGCCCAAGCATCAGCTTTTTCAATAGATCCGCTAACACCAAACGATACCCCATAAGTCACCATATGTTGCCAAAATGCTTCGTTGCGGGCTGTTGTTGGTACTTTATTATCGAGGTCCGGGCGTAAATCCCGATTCCAGTAATACATTGCCACATCAGCAAGCGTATTACCTCTATTGTCAGAGAAAGGTGTTTTTGGATTATATTTATAAGTTTGACCTTTTGGACCTGTTATATCAGGCCCTTGAGAGCCATCAACATTGGCTCTCGCGTCAGCTGTACTTGCCTGAAACGTGCTGGTTCCACTCCAGTATCCATCGGTCATCAAAATACTGTAGCTTTGCCGGCATTGCAGATCTTCGCCACCTGATTCACCAGGGGTCGTGCTCCACGGACTTGCATCACCCGTACGTGAATAATACTGCCCGGCATCATCTAGTGCTTTTCGTAGCGGTGTGCCTGAAGCCGGAATATCTCGACCATATAACTCATTGAAAAAAGCTTCTCGATCATCTCCTATGAAAGGTCTTATGCCTCTCACAATTGTGCTTGTGTTTTGACCATCAACTGAGCTAGATGCTTTATTAATAGCACCATAACCAATCCTTTTGCTTTCACTTTGTGTTGCAAATGCTTTACCGATTCCTGCTCGTGAAGAGAGAACTCTTGAGCGATAATAGGTATACCAATTAGCAAAGTTTTGGATTTCTTGATCGTAAGTGCAAGTACCGTTTGAACACTCGCTTCTATTTATACGACCATGCCCTGTATAACTTGTGATGGATGATCGAATTTCGACTTTGGTGTAATGATTCCAGCTCCATCCATCACCAGTGTTGTGCCAAAAATAAGTTGCTGGCCAAAATGTTTTATCAACAGTACTACTACTACAGGTACCTGCACTGTTACAGGTACGCCATCTATTATTATTGTAGCGACCATTATCGCGAGTAAGATTTCTAGCTAGTGAGTTTATTGCTCCAGCTGTGCCCGTACCACTTGGACATGAACCAGTATTCAATGGATTATGCCAAGCACAAGTGATTGAGGCATTTGGATATAAACTATTGTCAGAGCGTGTCCAGGGAACATATGTTACTGAAGGATTATAGTAACTCGCATTAAATTGGGGGGAGCGTGTTCTGGCGTTGTAGGCATTGTTGTCATCAACCGTTGCTACTTGGACAAAGCTTTGATCATAGTCAGAACCATAAACACTATTTGCCCGTGGATAAACAAACCCTGTGATCGATTGAGGTGAGTTGATTAAAAATGCCAATTCATCTGGGTAATTTCGAACATCATTGATCCTGAATCATCCAAAATGAACATGATGTTTGGCTCTGCACTGCCGCCAAGATATAAAGGGGCATTACTCAAATTCAACGGGGCCGTAAATGCAATCGCTGGGCTGAAAATTAGCAGCATAAAGAGGTTCAATAAATAAGCTAACTTGTTCATGATTAAAACCTCTTAGCCATAGTGCTTTGCAGCAGGATTCTTGATTGATCACTACCTCCCGTACCACGAGCTGTAATTCGATAATATACGCGGCCGGTAGAAGGACCGCCGCCAGTGCCAACTACCAGATCGTCGGTGACAAATTGTTGATATTCGATGATGTATCGAGGCGTGGTAATAGTAGTTGCACCTGCATTTGTTTCAAAAGTAATATCTGACGGAGAGGCAATACCATTTGCTGCCCACCAGTCAGCACCACGTTCATGCCACCAACTTTCAACATTGTTAAGTTCAGGGTCCATTGCCTCTGCAACCCAGATATTATTAGAGCCACTGTCATTGGGATCAGGTTCGACGGTTAAAGATCCAATCCAGGATTCCGCACTGCGTAAAGCGATTTCAGTAGCTTGGAACGCTATTTCAACATCCAGTGTATTGGCTGCCATTTTTTCTGCCATAGAGCTGGTTCGCATGGCTGCTAGTCCAATCATTGTCATTATTAACAAGATGACTAAACTCACCATCAACGCTGCACCAGTTTGTTTTTTCATCGACTGATTCCTGCTATGAAACACGATTACGTAATGTCACTGTTCGTGTGAATACGCGTCTAAGACGGCGATCACCAGGTGTAACGGTGACCCCCTCCAAGTTATAGGGTTGGGCACCATCTACCGTGAGATTATTTTCCACACTGACCATCACTAAACTAATACGAACACTGACTATGTTGTTCCAGTTGCCAATTTGATCTGCTGTTTGATATGTATCAGCAGCACCATTTCCAGAGGTGTCTACGCCGTATTGAACTTGCATAGACTCAATACCTTCAACAATCTCTACCGGGTCAGTCGTGCCATTTTTGAGATATAAAGAGGGAACATTGGCGTTAGCGCGTGTCCGGATATAAAAACTGTTAGTAGCAATTTTATTAACCCAACCAGCACCAAAGTTATAACCTAACGTTGCCGTAGAATTTCCGGGAGTGTCGGACGTTCCGGTACCTTGTGCATGCTCCAATGTTCCATTGTTTGGGGTCGCTGAAGTTATCTCAAAAATTGCTCCTGCAACACAATCATGAGCTAAGACAATATCTCCAAGAGCAAGTCCATTGCCACTATTAACCGTAATAGCTGCGCTGCCTGGTGCACCAGTAGTAGGATGCGATACCACTCTCATTTCTGGCGGTTCAATGGTGCGAATAGTCAGAATATCCGACCCACTTGTTGGAGAGGTAATAAGTACATCACGAGTCGGGGTCCATTGGTTCTCCCCAGTCGCTTCATTGCCTTCAATTGGTGTAGTGATATTCCATAGATAATCATTCGGAGTATTCAATATATTATTTATGTTTAGCGCAGAACGTGTTGCACATCCAAGATAGCCTGCGCGTTCAATCGATTGGGTGATCACCTTCATCGCGTAGCGGCCATTTTCCTGCAAGCGGGACTGAGCATCTTGAACACGATATACCTGACGATTATTAACAAATAACTCGATAACACCTGCTACCAAAATTAATCCCAGGACGATGGCAATCATTAACTCGACTAACGATAAGCCTTGTTGTTTTTTTACAGGAGTCATCAAATGGCCCCACTGAGAGTGAAAGTAGAAGTGCCTAAATCGCCGTAATCATCCCCATCGTTCTGGGTTTCGGTCCAACTAATCGTAATGTCACAAACAAACTCGCTATTCACATTAAATGCCCCACATGCGATTTGTCCTGACCCATTGGGAAGATAGGAAGAAAGGTTTTCAAGCCACTCGACAATGTCAGCATCGGCAATTGTATTGGTACTGCTTGGGGGCTCGTCCCCTATAGCTATGGCATAATTTCCATTCTGAGCCGCTTCTCGGTTTGCCCGCATTCTGTCCAGCATATCTGCTGCCATCATGGCCGATTGTGTACGAAACTCAGCACTTTGATTATGTTTTAGCGAGGTGATTTGTAAGTGGGCCATGCCTAGCAGACCGATGGCCAATACAAATACAGCAACCATGACTTCTAAGAGAGTAAAACCACGTTGAGTTAAGGGCATAAATCCCCCTCAGCAATGCGGGCTCTACCAGTGAGGTTTATAACAATGCTTCGTTGATTAGTGTCCGGAATACACAAAGTAAACGTATCGCTTGGACTGCCGCCTCCTAAACGTCTCACTTCACCTGAAGGTAAAAATGTTAAACCTACTGTAAGCACGCCCCCCGTCCTTAGTGAAATATTGTTGCCTAGCGGTTGCTGCTCCATTAGTAAACAATCCTGACCTTCTATACTGCAATCCTTTTCATCCAAATCACCATCAAAAACACCATCACCATCCCAATCGGTAAAAATACGCCAGCCATCTTCCCAGACACTATTGGTGTTACTGAGCCGACGCATACTCACCCGAACACTACGATTAATGGCTTCGGAACGAGCGACTTGAAGAGATGAAAGGAGGTTGTTGGCTTGAGTGGCTGCACGGTTTTCCCTGATCATGGTGCCAAAGCTTGGAGCGGCGATTGACACTAAGATGACAACCACCACCAATGTGATCATTAACTCTATCAGTGTGAAACCACGATTTGCCGCAAACTTTTTCACTTTGGTGTCGCTCCATATATGACTTCGGTTTTAACGCTAAAAACATTGTGGGTCAAGAACTTATAAGCTTCGGCCACTATCTATTTTTTAAATACGTGAGCCAGTTGGCAAATGTATCGACCACAGCAGGATTTTCTTCAATTGACGCCTCAAAAGTATCGGGATTATAGCAGCTGTAATCCAAGGTTTATGCCGAGTGGCAATAGCTTGCCGCTTTGGTTTTGTGAGTTTGCCGTACAACTGGTAACCAATTGATAATTAATGAAAATAATTTATGGCACGCATGATGCTTATGGTAAGTGAAAGTGAATGTTTGTGGTGGAGAAACAGCATGCCAATAAATTTTGATTCAGCCCTGGGAATTCATGCAGATGCATTAAGAATCAGGACTCAGCGTGCAGAAATGCTGGCGACCAACTTGGTGAATGCAGATACGCCAAATTACAAAGCAAAGGATATGGATTTTCAAACGGCATTGCAGATGGCGGCGTCTGGGCAAAAATCTGCCGCTTTAAACACAACTCATCAAAAGCACATTGCCGGTAACGGTGAAAACCCTTTTGAAGCGGCAACGCAGTATCGCACAACACTTCAGGACTCTTTAGATGGCAATACCGTCGATGAGCAAGTAGAACAGGCACAGTTTATGCAAAATGCGATTCAGTATCAGGCTAGCCTGGAGTTTTTAGGCAGTCGCTTTCAAGGTCTGACCAAAGCGATCAAAGGAGAATAATCTGCCATGTCATTATTTAATATTTTCGATATTGCAGGCAGCGGCATGAGCGCGCAGTCACTGCGTCTCAATACTACAGCCAGTAATCTGGCCAATGCGGACAGTGTCAGCAGCAGTGTGAATGAAACTTACCGCACTCGCCAACCAATTTTCGCGACGGTTTTAGATGATGCCCAACAGGGTTTTAAATCCGGATCGGTTCAGGTTTTGGGAATAACAGAAAGTCAGGCCCCAGTTCGGCAGGAATACAATCCTTCACATCCGTTGGCGGATGAAAATGGTTATGTCTATCACTCAAATGTGGATGCCATTGCAGAAATGGCAAATATGATGTCGGCTTCTCGTTCGTATCAGAACAATGTTGAGATTGCCAACACTTCCAAACAATTGCTGCTGCAAACTTTGCAGCTTGGCAAATAACGACAGGGAGTTATTCAAATGGCAATTAATGGTGTAAATGATAACCCGTATGCTTTTCTCAACAGTACGAACAACTCAACTGCGAAGGATGAAGAGAGAGACCCGGGTAAGTTGCAAATGGAGGATTTTATGTCCTTGATGACCACGCAGCTGATGAATCAGGATCCGCTTAAACCAATGGAGAGTGGTGATTTTCTCGGGCAAATAGCTTCCTTCAGCACAGTCAGTGGTATCAGTGATTTGCAGGATTCATTCGCCAGCTTTGCTAAGGCGATGCAATCAGATCAAGCTTGCAAGGTTCTTCATTGGTTGGCCGTTCAGTGATGGTTCCATCATCAATCGGTGTAATGACTCCTGATTCACCAATGCGTGGACAAATTAACGTCGCAGAGCCGGTTTCAAATCTAGAAATTAAAATTTACAGCGCTAATGGAGAATTAGTCAGAACCATTCCAATGGGGCCAGCGTCGGGCTATACCAACTTTGAGTGGGATGGTTTGAATAACGATGGTGAGGCCTTACCTGAAGGTGTTTACCAGTTTATGGCAACGGGTTCAGTGAATGGGCAAAACACCGCATTTCCTACAGCAGTTGTTGCCAAGGTAGATAGCGTATTAGTTGGCTCAGGCGGTCAAGGATTGACCATCAATCTGGCCGGTATCGGTTCGGTACCGTTTAGTGAAGTTCAAGAAATTATTTAAGGGGTAACATCATGTCATTTAATACAGCATTAACAGGCCTCAATGCCGCCACTGCCGATTTGAATGTGAAGTCAAATAATATTGCCAACATTAATACCATTGGTTTTAAAGGTTCTCGAGCAGAATTCGGTGATGTTTATGCCTTATCAACTTTCGGTAATAGTAATACGGCGATCGGCACTGGTGTTGTATTGAACAATGTTGCCCAGCAATTTAATCAAGGGAATTTAGAAGTCACCAATAATTCTCTTGATCTGGCAATTAGCGGTAATGGTCAGGGCTTTTATGCTTTGTCTCCAGCCTTGGATACGCAGCAAGTTATATATAGTCGGGCCGGTGCATTTAATATCAATCGTGATGGCTATATGACCAATAGCTCTGGCCAATATTTGCTTGGGTTTCCTGTTAATCCTAATGGCAGTGTGTCGTCTACGGCCCTCGGTGGAACAAGCCCTATTCGTTTACCTGCAGCCGCGGGGGTGCCACAAGCGACAACCGAAGTAGATATTGCGGCAAATTTACCGTCAACGGCACCGGGGTTTGATCCGTTAGTCACTGCAATAGATCCAACAGATCCAACTACTTATACCAATTCAACCTCCAGCAATATTTTTGACTCGCTGGGTAATGAAAGTACGCTTACCTACTATTATCAAAAAACGAATGTTGATAATGAATGGCTAGTCGAGGTGTATATCAATGAACCTGTAGGCAGTCAGACGCGTTTAGAGTTTGGTGCTGGTCAGACGAGTAAAACATTAACATTTGATCCTGCTTTGGGTGGTGCTTTGGATGCTGGAGTAACACCAACTGAAACTTACACTTTTTCAGGTTTAAGCAGTGGTGCTGTCGATTTAAATCTTGAGATAAACTTTGCCGGTTCAACCCAAAACTCAGCAGCTTTTACAATTTTAGATACCGACCAAAATGGATTTCCAACTGGCCGACTAACCGGATTGGATATAAATGATGTTGGTTTGGTGCAAGCGCAATACTCAAATGGCCAAACCGTCAATATCGGCAAAATTGTATTAGCTGACTTTCCGAACCCGCAAGGTTTGAAACAAATCGGTAATACTTCCTGGGAAGCCACTTTTGCTTCTGGAGATGTGCGTATTGGTGAAGCGGGAACCGGAAGCTTTGGCCTGATTCAGTCAGGTGCCTTGGAATCATCAAATGTCGATTTGACCAAAGAGCTGGTGGGCTTGATTACCGCACAACGTAATTTCCAGGCCAACTCAAAAGCCATTGAAACCAATAATGCCATCACCCAAACAATTATCAACTTACGTTAGTTTGTTAATGATTAATGTTGGTTTTGAAAAGTTAAGAGGTTAATTATGGATCGCATGTTGTATATCTCAATGAATGCCGCTCAGCAAACTATGCTGGCGCAAGCGACCAATGCCAATAATCTGGCTAACGTTAACACCACAGGTTTTCGTGCTGATTTAGAACAATTTCGATCGATGCCGGTGTTTGGTGAAGGTTTACCAACACGTGTCTATTCAATGACCGAACGGCCTGCCACCGATTATCAGCAAGGTAGTGTTCAATCCACGGGACGTGAACTTGATATTTCTGTTCAGGGCGAAGGCTTTATTGCTGTCATGGGTAAGGATGGTCGTGAAGGTTACACCCGTGCTGGCGATCTGCATGTCACAGAATTTGGTCAATTAGTCACCGGCACGGGTTTACAGGTGATGGGTGAAGGTGGACCCATTGCTATTCCGCCGGCTGAAAAAATGGATATAGGTGTTGACGGTACTATTTCTATTCGGCCGATTGGCGGAGCAGAAAACGAATTAGCAATAATTGACCGGATTAAATTGGTTAAACCCGATCTACAAAATGTCTTTAAAGACAGCGATGGCCTGATGCGTATGGCTGATGGCACTGAAGCACCATTAGACGCTACGGTCAAAGTGGCGTCCGGCACCATCGAGGGCAGCAATGTTAATGCGGTGGGTGCTTTGGTGAATATGATTGAGCTACAACGTAAATATGAGATGCAAGTCAAAATGATGAGCACTGCAGAAGAAAATAGCGCCGCGTCGGCACGCATGTTGCAGATAAATGGTTAGTAACATTGCAACAGCGTTTTTAGGAGAGACAGTATGAATCAGGCATTGTGGATTGCGAAAACCGGACTGGATGCTCAACAAACAAGAATGTCGGTTATTTCAAATAATCTGGCAAACGTAAACACCACCGGTTTTAAACAGGATCGGGCCGTGTTTGAGGATTTGTTGTACCAGACCATCCGCCAGCCAGGCGCGCAAACTACTACGGACAATCAATTACCTTCCGGTCTGATGATTGGTACTGGTGTGCGTACAGTTGCCACTGAAAAACTGCACACCCAAGGTAATATTATCCAAACCAATAATGCATTAGATGTTGCTATTGATGGTCGGGGATTCTTTCAGATCCTGCTTCCAGATGGTGATATTGCCTACACGCGCGACGGCAGCTTCCAGATTAACGCTGACGGCGATGTGGTCATGTCGAATGGTTATCTTCTGGATCCAGGTCTGAATATTCCTGATGACGTACAAAGCATTACGATTGGTGTTGATGGAACCGTCAGCGTAACCCAACCAGGCGATAATGAACCGACAGTGATTGGTGAAATTGAGCTGGCAAATTTTGTTAATCCTGCCGGTTTGCAACCTGTAGGGGAAAATTTGTTTAAAGAAACAGGTGCCAGTGGAGTACCTATTGCCGGCACACCTACCCTGGATGGTTTTGGTCGTTTAATCGGTGGTGCTTTAGAGACCTCAAACGTTAATGTAGTCACCGAGCTGATTAACATGATCGAAACCCAGCGGGCTTATGAAATGAATTCCAAAGCCATTTCGACAGCGGATCAAATGCTGCAATACGCTAGCCAAAACCTGTAATCAAATAACACTAACCCCGATAGAACAGCTCATGTTCGTCGGGGTTTTTTTATGGCAAATATTCGTCCATCAATTTTCTAAGTTTCGACAAATTCTGGCATGGACTCTGCAAGATAATTTTTGTACACAAGTTTGTCCTGGAGACACGTATGAAATTCATTTACCGACTGCTGACAATTACTTCTCTTGTTTTACTTACCGCGTGTGTCAGTAAAGAAGTAAAACGCGATCCTGCCTATGCTGCAGTACGTCCGGTAGCCACCGCTCCTGTGGAACGTAATGATGGCGCCATCTTTGATGTGCGTAACAATATTACGTTGTACGAAGATTACAAAGCCCGCCGGGTAGGTGATATTTTGACGGTGCGTTTGCAGGAGCGAACTGACGCCGAAAAAGAAGCGACTACATCTGTTTCTAAAAGTGGCAGTAACAATATCAACAACCCAACGATTTTTGGCTCAACACCCCAATTCAGCCTTCCAAGTGGCTTACCTCTAGCAAATACGGATAACAATAATTTAGCCTTTGGCACCAGCTCAAATCACAGTTTTGATGGTGAAGGTGAAAGTGAACAAAACAACCGCCTGTCCGGTGATATCAGTGTTTCAGTGGTTGAGGTGTTATCTAACGGCAATATGATTGTCCGAGGTGAGAAGGTTGTCACCATTAATCAGGGTAATGAATATGTGCGTTTAACCGGCATGATCAGTCCTCGCGATATTGATGCTACCAATACCATTTCATCCATTCGTATTGCTGATGCCCAGATTACCTATGTTGGAGATGGAGTTTCTAATGATTCAAACACGATGGGCTGGCTCAGTCGGTTCTTCATCAGTGCGTTAATGCCTTTCTAAGAGGTTAGAGTAATGAAAACAACAATAAATACCTTATTTGCCGCTTTATTAATGTTAATGATGACGGCTACTCAGGCAGTTGAACGAATCAAAGATTTAGCCTCTATCGGCGGTGTGCGTAATAACCAACTTGTCGGATATGGGCTGGTCGTAGGGCTAAGCGGAACCGGTGATAAAACGGCTTTTACCGGCCAGACGTTACGCAGTATGTTGCGTGAGATGGGAGTGACCTTACCGGCAGGAGTGGATCCTAAAAGCAAAAATATAGCGGCAGTTTCTGTCCATGCCGATTTGCCGCCTTTTGCCAAACCCGGGCAAACCATTGATATCACAGTGTCATCACTTGGTGATTCCAAAAGCCTGCGAGGCGGCAGTTTAATCATGACACCACTTAAAGGTGCTGATGGTCAGGTCTATGCGATGGCGCAAGGTAATCTGGTAGTAGGTGGCTTTGGTGCTGAGGCGGGAGATGGATCGCGGGTAACGGTAAACATTCCCAGTGCAGGCCGTATCCCCAACGGCGCGACAGTTGAACGTACTGTGGAAAATGCATTAAATGTCGGTGACTATATTATTTTGAATTTACATCAAGCCGACTTTACTACGGCAAGTCGTTTATCTGATGCGATTAATCAAACCTTGGGTCGTGGCACAGCAAGCTCCATGGATGCTGCATCCGTTAGAGTCAATGCGCCGAGAGATCCGAATCAACGCGTTCCGTTTTTATCGTTAATTGAAAACCTTGAGTTGAACCCAGGAGAGGCGGCAGCCAGGGTGGTCGTAAACTCACGCAGTGGTACGGTCGTTATTGGACAAAATGTTCGTGTCAGTCCAGCGGCTGTAACACACGGCAGCTTGTCGGTAACCATTTCTGCGAATCCGGAAGTGTCTCAACCCAATGCTTTTTCAGCAGGGGAAACCGTCATTACACCTAACTACAATATCGAAATCACCGAAGAAAATAGCCGAATGTTTGTATTCAATCCTGGTGTTTCTCTGGATGAAATTGTCCGTGCGGTGAATCAGGTAGGTGCTGCTCCAGGCGATTTGGTCGCTATTCTGGAAGCATTAAAACAAGCCGGTGCTTTACGCGCTGAGCTGGTCATAATTTAAGTAAATTGATTAAGCCATGACTATCCCTGCAGATATTCAGCAAAACGCCACGGATTTTCATGGGCTTAATCAATTACGTCAGTCGGCATTAAATTCTGACAATGATGCGGCAACAATGCGGCAGGTTGCCGCTCAATTCGAATCCTTATTCACCACGATGATGTTGAAAAGCATGCGTCAGGCCAGTCTCGCTGAAGGCATATTTGATTCTAATCACAGCAAAACCTATCGCGATATGGCCGACCAACAACTGGCAATGGATTTATCCAAACGTGGCGGGCTGGGCTTGCAGGATGTGATCCTTCGGCAGTTGGGAGGCGAGGTCCGTTCAGATATTCCAACTGGCGGTGAAACCTTTAGTTTTGATACGGTCACCGTTCGTCAAGACTTGCGGCGCATGGTCAAAGAGATCCATGAAAAGGCTGACAAGGTTAATGAAGACAGTATTGATGAAGTTGCCGCCAGCACGCAAATGAAGGTTATGCCGCAGCGTTTAAGTCACCGGAAGATTTTGTTGAAAAATTATGGCCGCTAGCTCAGAAAGCGGCAGAAAGATTGGGTACTTCAGCAGATGTCATTTTGTCACAAGCGGCGTTGGAAACGGGCTGGGGCCGATATGTGCTCAAAGATAATGAAGGGCAATCAAGCTTTAATTTATTCAATATCAAAGCCGACAGCCGCTGGGATGGTGATTTTGTCGCGAAAAATGCGTTGGAATATCGCAATGGCAAACCGGTTACCGAACAATCCCGATTCCGTTCATATGATGACTATCAGCAATCGTTTGATGATTATGTCAGCTTCTTGCAGTCTCAGCCGCGTTATCAGGAAGCATTAAAACATGTCGCCAGACCGGAAAGATTTGTCGAAAAACTGCATGAAGCTGGCTATGCCACCGATCCGCAATATGCCAATAAAATCAAACGCATCATGAATGGCGACACACTGGCACAGATTTCGCATAAATATATTCAGAATCTGGGGTATTAACCCAGCAAAAGCTCGCAGAGGATGATCTAAATGAGCATGCTGAATATTGGTAGTTCCGCTTTATTAGCCGCCCAAACGGCACTGGCCACAACCAGTCATAACATCAGTAATGTAAATACTGCTGGGTATTCACGACAGCGAACTGATCAAGGCACCCAACCTGCCAATTTTGAAGGCGGATATTACATTGGCAACGGTGTTGGAATCACTGGTGTTGATCGTATTTTCAATCAGTTTTTGATCAATCAGATTCGAACTTACACTTCGGCAGAATCTCAGCAAGACGGTTTTTTGACATTTTCCAAACAGGTTGATGATTTATTGGGCACTTCCTCATTAAGCATCAATGGTGGTCTGGAAGCATTTTTTAACTCTGTTCAAGAAGTTGCCAACGATCCGACTTCCATTGCTGCCCGGCAAGTAATGTTAACGCAAGGGGAATTACTGGCGAATCGTTTTAACACGATGGATAGTCAATTAAGCGAACTAGATCGACAAATTGATAACACTATCTCAGTATCCATTAATGATATTAATGTGTTGTCTCAAGGCATTGTGGATTTAAATAAGTCTATATCGGAATCTCTGGCTGCAGGCTATCAACTCAATGATTTGCTCGATAAACGCGATAAATTAATCAACGATCTTTCTGAACTGGTTTCAGTCAATGTGGTTGAGCAGGCTAATGGTTCAGTCAATGTGTTTATCGGTAATGGGCAAGGTCTGGTGGTTGGCAATACGCGGACTGTGCTTTCCGCCATTCCTGATAACAGCACAAATCCTCCACGAACCGCAATTGGTTTTGGCTCTTCACAGATAAATGTCACCCAACAAATTACCGGTGGTGAAATCGGTGGAGCTTTGCTTGCTCGTACCAGTATCGTGGATACAACCCGTGCCGAACTAGATGTGCTGGCTGAAGCTGTTGTTACAGCATTCAATGATGTGCATGACAATGGTATTGATCTGAACGGCAATGCCGGTGTTGATTTCTTTGATGCTGCAGGAATTACGGCAGGCACGATGCGGATGGCCATCACCGATACCAGATTAATCGCGGCTTCATCGACGACCAATTCCGGTGTCGGTAATAATGAAAATGCCTTGGCAATGGCCGCTCTGCAAACAGACAAAACCACTGTGGTGTTGGATCCCGGCCCACCGGTTATTTCTCGCTCGTTTAATGAACAATATGGTTCCATTGTTTCTCAAGTCGCGACAAGAACAAATCAAGCGTCTGTAACCCAGCAAACCCAGGCAGGATTGGTCAGTCAAATTCGTCAACGTGCTGAGAGTGTTTCAGGTGTCAACCTGGATGAAGAAGCTGCTAATCTGATCAAGTTTCAACAAGCCTATCAGGCTGCCTCACAGATCATTACCGTTTCTAATACGGTATTTAATTCATTACTTAATGCTTTATAGGAGATGGACTAATGCGGATCTCCACTAATTACATTACCCAGCAGAGCCTGGAAGCGATGTTGCGGCAACAAAATGAACTTGCGAAAACGCAATTACAGGTTTCAACAACTAAACGAATTCTAACCCCATCGGATGATCCAATCGGTGCCGTTAAAATGCTGGATTTGCAACGTCAAATCGGTCTTGCCAAGCAGTATCAGGACAATGCGGATGTTGCAGAGAGTCGTCTTAGCACCACTGATGGGGTCCTCAAAAGTGCCGGTGATATTATGCAGCGGATCCGTGAGTTGGCTGTGCAAGGGCTCAACGATACCAATAGTGATAACGCACGACAAGGTATTGCCGAAGAAATTAATCAGTTGAACAGCTCTTTGGTTGCCTTAGTGAATAGTACTGATGCCAATGGCGAATATTTTTTCTCGGGTTATCAATCCGATGTACAGCCATTTGACACAACAACTTTTGCATACAACGGTGATGGCGGACAGCGCCAATTGCGTGTCAGTGATGGCTATCTGGTCGAAATTAATGAACCCGGTAATACTTTGTTTGTCACCCAAACGGTCGCTGGGCCCAATCAAGCCATATTTCAAACCATTCAGAATTTCAGTAATTCATTATCTACCGGTACGGTCGGAACGCCACCGAACAATGGCGATTTTCTGGCAAATATGGATTACGCTATGGATGCCTCTTTAGAAGCACGAACGCGAATTGGTACACGCCAAAATGCTATTACCATGCAACAGGATATCAATGAAAGTTCTAAGTTCAGTTTAGAGACTACTCTTACTCAGATTGAAGGTTTGGATATGGCTGAAGCAATCAGCCGTTTAAATCTGCAATCGGTAGGACTTCAAGCGGCACAGCAGGTATATGTTAAAGTTCAGGGATTGTCGTTGTTTAACTATTTGTGAAACACTTTAGGCCCAACTTAATCACATTGGACCATCTATGAAAGCAGTCATTCTTGCCGGCGGTTTGGGCACCAGAATCAGTGAAGAGTCACACCTAAAGCCCAAGCCAATGATTACGATAGGTGGAAAACCCATTATTTGGCATATCATGAAGCAGTACTCTCACTATGGAGTCAATGACTTTATTATCTGTCTTGGCTACAAAGGCTATGTAGTAAAAGAATATTTCGCCAATTACTTTCTGCATATGTCAGATGTCACTTTTGATATGGCAAATAACGAAATGCAAGTTCATGAAAAGCATGTTGAGCCATGGAAAGTCACTCTGATTGAAACGGGAGAAGACACTCAAACAGGTGGACGATTGCAGAAAGTAAGAGAGTATATTGGGAATGAGACATTCTGCTTTACTTATGGTGATGGTGTTTCTGACATTAATATTCAGAAACTGATTGAGTTTCACCAAGCGCATGGAAAATTAGCTACAGTAACTGCCATCCAACCGCCAGGGCGATACGGCGCACTTAACCTAAATAGTGAGAGTGTCGAACAGTTTCAAGAAAAACCAGCAGGTGATGGCTCATGGATCAATGGTGGTTTTTTTGTGTTGGAACCACAAGTCATAGACTTTATTGATGGACCTAACACAGCATGGGAAGAAACCCCGCTAAAAAAACTGGCAGACCAGCAGGCTTTAATGGCCTATCGTCATACAGGTTTTGGAAAGCAATGGATACGCTACGAGATAAAGTCAACTTAGAAAATCTATGGCAGACAACAGCTCCCTGGAAGGTTTGGGAGTAATGTTTGCTGATATTTATCGAGATAAAAAAGTATTAGTTACCGGACATACTGGTTTTAAAGGAAGCTGGCTGGCATTTTGGTTATCTCAGATGGGGGCAAAAGTTTATGGCTTAGCTTTGGAGCCAGATACAGACCCCAATCATTGGTCTTTATTAAATCTCGATATACAGCAAAAAATCATTGATATTCGTGATTATCAAACTTTAACGGAAGTTATTTCCGTCTGGCAGCCCGAGATGGTTTTTCATTTAGCTGCCCAACCCATTGTCAGACTTTCATATATTGAGCCTCGCGAAACTTGGTCAACGAATGTAATGGGAACGGTTAACCTGTTAGAAGCTTGCCGACACATAACATCTGTTAAGTCCATTGTGGTTATCACCAGTGATAAGTGCTATGAGAACCATGAAAAAAAGGAAGGTTACACGGAAGCTGATCGTCTGGGTGGTCATGATCCCTACAGTGCTTCCAAAGCAGCTACAGAACTGGTAGTTGATAGTTACCGAAAATCTTATTTTGAGCAGCAAGATGTTTTATTAGCCACTGCCCGAGCAGGGAATGTTATTGGAGGAGGAGATTGGTCAGTCGATCGATTGATCCCTGATGCTGTCAGAAGTGTCATGACAAATATGCCGCTAGAAGTTCGTTCTCCCCAATCCTCAAGACCTTGGCAACATGTTTTGGATTCATTGAGCGGCTACCTGTTATTGGGGCAAAAGTTATTGGAGAGGCAGGTCGCTTATGCACAAGCCTGGAATTTTGGTCCTGACTCTGAGCAATTTGCCACCGTGAATGATGTGTTGGAATCCATCCATGCACATTGGCCAGCGTTTTCTTGGCATATTTCAGATGATGCCTCACTACATGAGACGATCTGCCTTGGTATTAATAGTGATAAAGCACGTAAACAATTAGCTTGGAAATCAGTGTGGGACTTGAATCAAGCCACTGAAAATACAGCCCTTTGGTATAAAAAATTTGTAGAAGAGGGCCGGGTCGATACGGCAATACAATGGCAACACTATGTCGATGATGCCAGCAAGTCAGGTGTCAGCTGGTTATGACCATGCTACTGACATCGCTGGACATTCCAGATGCTTTCGTTATTAAACAGACTACGTTTGCAGATGAGAGAGGCCAGTTTTCCAGATTGTTTTGTCAGAAAACGCTGGCTCCTATTCTTGCAAAACGTGAAGTCAAGCAAGTGAACTTCAGCCGAACGACTACTAAGGGTACTGTTCGAGGCTTACATTACCAACGCTTTCCTGAGGCGGAAATGAAATTTATCCGCTGTGTTAAGGGGGCAGTGTGGGATGTCTTGTTGGATTTGCGCCCTGAGTCGCCGACCTTCCTACAATGGCATGCAGAAAAATTGAGCCAGGAAAACAACACAATGATAGTTATTCCGGAAGGTTGTGCTCATGGTTTTCAGGCTTTAGAGGCGGAAAGTGAGTTAATTTACTTTCACACTGCGTTTTATTCTGCAGAAGTTGAAGGTGGAGTTCATGTTCAGGATCCTGAGTTGGCTATTAATTGGCCATTACCGGTAGATAACTTATCGGTAAGAGATTCCTTATTGCCAACAGTGGAAGAGTGGTTGAAGGATTAATCTTGATGAACTGCAGACATTGTGAAAAACCACTAACTCATACGTTTCTGGACCTTGGTCTGGCACCACCCTCCAATGCCTATTTAAGTGCTGAGCAACTTACCCGGCCAGAAACCAAGTTTCCATTAAAATTGTTTGTATGTGACAAGTGTTGGTTGGTGCAGACAGAAGATGTCACTGCTGCGGATAACTTATTTACCCATGATTACGCCTATTTTTCTTCAGTCTCACAGGGCTGGTTATTGCATGCTGAGCGCTATTGTCAACAGATTACCCAACGGCTGAAATTGGATCAGCATAGCTTGGTAGTAGAAGTCGCGGCGAATGATGGTTATTTATTGAAAAACTTCGTGGCGGCAGCGATTCCTTGTTTGGGTATTGAGCCTACAGCCAGTACTGCTGCCCATGCTGAAACATTGGGGATCCCGATACTTCGTGAGTTTTTTGGTCAACAATTGGCACAACAGCTGTCTTCACAAGGGAAACAGGCTGATCTCATCATCGGTAATAACGTTTATGCACATGTACCTGATATTAACGATTTCACAGCGGGATTAAAGACCTTACTTAAAAACGGGGGAACCATTACGTTAGAGTTTCCGCATTTGCTTCAGCTAATACAGCAACGACAGTTTGATACGGTTTACCACGAGCATTTTTCTTATCTGTCTTTGACTACGGTCTGTCAGATCTTTGACAGCGTTGGATTGCGAATTTTTGATGTGGAAACACTTCCTACTCATGGGGGTAGCTTACGTATTTATGCTTGCCATGACGGTGATAAACGTAGCACTCAATCTGCTGTCAGAAAATTATTAGAGGAAGAAAAAACGTTTGGTTTAACCAGCTTGCATATCTATACCGGATTCCAATGCTATGCCGATCATATTAAACAGGCTTTACTTGACTTTTTAACAGAGCAAAAGCATTTAAATAAATCAGTAGTAGCTTATGGAGCCGCAGCGAAAGGCAATACTCTGCTTAATTATGCTGGTGTCTCAACCGACTTACTACCTTTGGTTGTTGATGCTGCCGCTTCAAAACAGGGTAAGTTTTTGCCAGGTTCGCATATTCCGATTTTAGCGCCAGAACAAATAGCGATAAAACAACCGGATTATGTATTGATTTTGCCGTGGAATATTGCTGAAGAGGTGATGCTGCAGCAGGCACATATTCGCCAATGGGGCGGGCAGTTTGTGACCGCTATTCCGCAGTTGAACGTTTTGCCATGAAATTACTGGTAACAGGGGCGACCGGTTTTATCGGAAATCATTTGGTTGCTCAAGCGCTTCGACAAGGGCATGAAATCACCGTTATTGCACGCGATAAATCTGCTGTTTTGAATAAAGAGTGGGGAAATCAGGTTGCTATTATTGAAGCAGATATAGAGCAATCTGCAATGCAGTGGCCTGACTCAATAGCGAGTCATGATGCACTTGTTCACCTGGCCTGGAGTGGACTGTCGAATTATCAGGATAGTGTTCATCTAGATCTGGTTTTACCAGCACATAAACTGTTTTTACAAAGCATGATTGAGGCAGAGATAAAGCATATTCTGGTTACCGGAACCTGCCTTGAATATGGTAAACAGGAAGGTCAGCTGACTGAATCTATGCAGGTATTTCCAGATATTCCGTATGCTCAGGCAAAAGAACAGCTTAGGCAATGGCTTGTTTTCATGCAGAAACAGCAATTTTTTAAGCTTCAATGGTGTCGTTTGTTTTATACGTATGGCTCAGGTCAAAATCCTAAAAGTCTGTTATCTCAATTAGAAAAAGCAATTGAAAATGGCGACCCTGTTTTTAACATGTCTGGTGGTAAACAGTTAAGAGACTATTTGCCCGTTGAGGTGGTGGCGCAATACTTGCTTAAAGTCTTAGAACGCCAAGATTTCAATGGAATACTCAATATATGCAGTGGCCAGCCGATAACCATATTAGATTTAGTGAAACGGTTAATTAATGAACGTCAAAGTAAAATAAAACTTAATTTAGGCTATTACCCATATCCAGACTACGAAGCAATGGCTTTTTGGGGCGATGCAAAAAAATTAAAAAAATGGGTAACATCCTGAATAAAATGACATTAGGGGACACAAATGAAAGCTGAAGTTAAACCCAGAATTAATCTAGAGGAGCGCACTCCTTTACAGGATGTCATTCCTTTAGCTACACCGATGATCTTATTTGTCGATCCTGCCAGTGCCTGTAATTTTGAGTGTACTTTTTGTCCTACGGGCCATAAGGATCTGATTAAAGATACTGGCCGTTTTGTCGGAAGAATGAAATTCGAAGTCTTTCAGAAAGTGATTGATGATCTGGCAGGTTTTGATAAACCGATAAAAGTGCTCAGAATGTATAAAGATGGTGAGCCGTTATTGAATAAAGAGATGGCGAAGATGGTGGCTTATGCTAAACAAAGCCCATTTGTTGACTATATTGATACCACAACTAACGGTTCTTTGATGACACCAGAGCGCATGGGACCTATCCTTGAGGCCGGCTTAGATAAAATTAATATCTCTGTTGATGGCATGAATAAAGAGCAGTACAAAAAATTCACCAATTTCAACTTTGACTTTGAACAGTTTGTTGAAAACGTCAAATGGTTATATGCCAATAAAGGCAATTGTGAAATTGTGATGAAAATTCCTAAAGAGCTGATTACTGAAGATCAGCAACAGGAGTTTTTTGATGTGTTCGGCGATTATTGTGATCGTATTTCCCTGGAAAACTTTGCACCTTGTTGGCCTCAATTTGATGTCGAAGAAAAAACCGGGATAAAAATTACCGAAGGTATTTATAACCAACCGATTACGCGAACGGATACTTGCCCATATATTTTCTATGGCATGTCAGTCAATGCGGATGGTTTGGTTAGCTCATGCTTCCTTGATTGGGAGAGACGCTTGATTGTAGGTGATGTGCGTGAACACAGCTTACGAGAAATATGGAACTCGACCGAATTTAATGAACTACGCCTTCAACATCTGGAAGGAAGACGCAACGAACATCCTGTCTGCAATAACTGTGGTCAGCTGACTCACTGCTTGCCAGATAATATTGACCCTTATCAACCTGTTTTACTGAAAAGATTCAAGGCACATTTGGCGAACCGGTAATGAAAGTTCTTCACCTCACGCCACACCTTGGTGGTGGCGTTGGACGGGCATTATCAGGTTTGCTCCAACCATCGGAACAAAATGTGGAGCATGTGTTTGTTTGTTTGGAACAAGCCGAAAAAGATCATTTTATAAAGTTGATCATCGCTGCTGGCTACCAAGTAATAGTCGACCCTGATGAACAACATCTGAAACAACTGATAACCGATGCGGACATCGTGCAACTGGAATGGTGGCGCCACCCAACAACGATTTCGGCTTTATTAAAATGCAGTCATCTGCCAGTGAGACTGGTGGTCTGGTGTCATGTTTCTGGCTTATATAATGAGATTATTCCCCATGCTTTATTGGAAATGTCCTCACGTTTTATTCTGACTTCAGCTTGCACCTACCAAGCTGAATCAATACAGTCTTTGCCGGAATTACACAAAGCAAAGTTGACGGTTATTCATAGTAATAACGGACTGGAAAATTGGCCCAGATCGACAGCTTGTGATTCACAACAAGAACTTTCCGTAGGCTATCTGGGAAGTTTTAACTTCTCTAAACTGCATCCTGACTACATTTATTATCTGGATAAAGTTGAATTAAAACCATTTGAAGTGACGATGATTGGTGATGCCTTGAATGCTGACAAATTGACAGCTCAAGCTAAGGCTCTAGGTCGAACTGATTTGTTAATGTTTACTGGTTACATCCATGATGTCGCCAAACCGTTAGACAAAATCAATGTTTTGGCGTACCTGCAAAACCCGAAACACTATGGTACGAATGAAAATGCCTTGCTTGAAGCAATGGCAATGGGCATCGTTCCGGTGGTGTTAAATAACCCGGCTGAATGTGAGATTGTAGAAAACGGTAAAACCGGTCTAGTGGTTAATGATCATGCGAGTTTTGCTGAAGCCATTCTGTGGCTGCAACAGCATCCTCAACAACGAACAGAAATTGGGGAAAATGCAGCAGCATTTGTTCGGCAGCGTCATGCATCAGGGAAAATGCAGCGAGCCTTTGATGAACAATACAACTTGGCAATGCAAACACAAAAACAGACGATTGCCTTTGACCAAATTTTTGGTGATACGCCTTCAGAGTGGTTTTTATCCTGCCAACAACATGCCGACTTGTTTAAAAAAGATGGCTCTGTTGAGGCACCCAAGGACGATTATCTACGCTACAGTATGAGTGAAGAGACTAAAGGGTCGGCAGTACATTTTCATCGATATTTTCCACAGGATGAATTGCTTGCGAAATGGGCTGGAGGAGTAGCTTCATTATGCTGAGGCGATTTGATTCAGTACCCGATATGAAAATGGTTGACCAATTGCTATACCAACTGGTCGACCAAACCATTGCTGATCCAAGCCGTCAAGTTGATAAACCACTTGTTTTATATGGGGCCGGAAATTTGGGCCGGATGGCGAAACAGTATTGCGATCGGCTAGGTATTGCTATCGAAGCAGTGGTTGATCAGCAAGCAGAGCAGCATCGCCAAGATCCATTCTGGCAGGATCTGACCATACTGCATCCGGAACACGTTTCTGAGGAAATAAAACAATCATCCCTATTGGCTATTTGTGTTGCTAATAGTGTGTATTCACAGTTATGGAAAACGTTAACTGAACAGGGCTGGCAAGATGTGGCTCATTTCTACGATATAACTGAAGCCTATCGTGATAAGCATCCACTTAGTAACGGTTGGTTTTGCTCTCAGCTTTCAGCTGAAGAGGGTGAACAAATTTTAGCGGTGATGGGCCAGTGGCATGATCCCATGTCCCGAGCTTATCACCTGCAGTTCATTGCCTGGCGGCACCTTCGTGAAGACTGGCTGTTCGCTGGGGCAGATATGCAACTAGATAACCGCTATTTGATTCCTGAAGTGAAGTCAGTCATGCATCAGCAAGAAGTCATTGCCGATATTGGCGGGCATCAAGGGGAAACATCCTTATTGCTATTGGACGCTGTCAATTATCACTATATGTCGTTATGGATATTTGAACCTGATCCTGACAATCTGTCACTGATACAGGTTAGTTTGTCTAAATTGATAGAGCGTGATCAAGATAGAATTCATCTATATGACATAGCGTTGTCGGATATTTCAGGGGCACGTCAATTTTTTGATGGCGCGGGATATGCATGCCAACTGACCGAAATTGGCGATAAAACCGTTACTGTTAAGACTTTTGATTCGTTTGACATCCCGGTAACTTTCATCAAGTTACATTTGGAAGGGGAAGAGTTGAACGCTTTGCAAGGGGCCGAAAAGACATTAATGAAATGTCGCCCCATCGTGGCCAGCACGGCCTATCACAATAGCTTAGGACTATACAAAATGGCAGCTTGGTTAATGAAAACATTAGACAACTACCAGTTCTTTTTTAGGCTGCACAGTGGTTGTGGCACAGGCGCTGTAATTTATGCGATACCAACGGAACGTTATCAGCGAACCACCAATGCTGGAGTCAATCATGAAAGCTGAAGTTAAATCAAAACTCAATCCAGAAGACAGGGTTGAATTACAAAATGTGATTCCATTAGAAACACCCTTCTTGCTGTATGTCGACCCCTCCAGTGCCTGTAACTTTCGTTGTCAGTTCTGTCCGACTGGTCATATTGATTTGATTAAAAACTCTGATTACAAGCGGAGTTTGATGGGCTTAGGGTTGTTCGAAAAATTAATTGATGAGCTAGCGGAGTTTTCGCAACCACTGAAAGTGATGCGAATGAACAAGATTGGTGAACCCTTATTAAATAAACAACTTTCAGAAATGATTGCCTTAGCCAAAAATAGTGGACGGGTTCAGCATATCGATCTTGCTACTAACGGTGCTCTGTTCACCGAAGAGCTGCTAACCAAAATGATTTCAGCGGGCTTGGATCGTCTGAATATTTCATTGGAAGGCATCAATGCAGAACAATATCTGCAACACGCTAAAGTGAAAATAGACTTTCCAGAGTTTGTTAGAAAAATCAAATGGCTATATGCCAATAAAGGTGACTGTGAAGTGACCATAAAAGTCCCCGGTAACTATCTTAGCCCTGATCAGCAACGGGAGTTTTACGATACTTTTGGCGAGTATTGTGATCGAATTTTTGTGGAAAGCATTGCCCCTATCTGGCCTGAATTTGATATTGAAGAAAGAAGCGGCTTTGAGGTCAAGATGGACCAAGGTCAATATCAGCAAAGTCTGGAAGAAAAAAGTGTGTGTAGTTATCTTTTCTACGCAATGGCGGTGAATGCCGATGGAACCATCAGTGCATGCTGTCCCGACTGGGATCAAAAACTTGTCATTGGGGATTTAAAGCAGCAAACGCTTAAGCAAATATGGAACTCTGAAAAAATGCTGGAGCTAAGAGTTCTTCATCTGGAAGGCCAACGAAAGACCAATCCGATTTGTCGTAACTGTGGCCATATTAAATATGCTCAGGTTGATAATATCGATCGCTACAAAGAAGTGCTTTTAACCAAACTAAATGCGAGCAGGTAAGCAAGTGAGAAAAGATGATATTTGTCCAGCTTGCTTGGCAGAGACCCATCATTTGACCGATTGGGAATATAGTGGTCTTGATGCATCAATCTTTAATTACACCGCCAAATGGCATAGCTGTAATAACTGCGGATTGGTGTATGTCGCGAATATTGACGATGAGACGTTGGCCCAATTTTATGCCAACGAATGTAGCTATTTTGAAATGATCATTTTGATATTACCTCACCTGCCAATGTAGCTAAATATCAGCATTACTTTGATTTTATCTCGAAGGCTGGTTTGGAAAACACACCTATTACGGATATTGGTTGTGGTCGGGGCGGGTTTTTGCAGTGGCTAAATAAAAAAGGCTGGCAAGCCAACGTTATTGGTGTGGATGTTGATATAAAAAGCATGCCTGATAACAGTCCAAAGCAAAATAGTGATGATTCACAAATCAGTTTTCAAACGGGTGGCGCATTATCATTGCCATTTGCGGTTAACAGTCAGAGTTTGTTGACTTACTTTCATGTCTTGGAACATATCCATGATTTAGATTCTGTTCTAAGCAATGCACATACAGTTTTAATGAATCAGGGACATATATTGATTGAAGTTCCGGATGCAGAAAACTATACACAACAGCCTGTCGGAACTGCTTTTTGGATGGGCATTCGTGAACATATCTACCATTATTCAGCTCAATCGTTAAGTAATGCTCTAAACAGACATGGTTTTGAAATCGTTTCCTGTCAAAGAGCGACTTTACCGACTCCTGAGTTTGAGTATCCCTCGTTGATGATTTTGGCTAAAAAAACGGAGAATCCTTCACCTACTGTTTTTGAGCCGATTGGCAATATCGCAAACTACGTGACTTCTTCAAAGCTGGCGTTACAAGAACAGGCGGAGACACTTATCACTTTAGCTAAGCAAAATTCTCAACTGACTATATGGGGGATCTCAACACACTTATTTAGTCTATTGCCGAAACTAACAGGAATTGACTATCGATTATGTGATGCCAGCAAACAAAAACAACAAAGTCACTATCAGCAACAGTTGATATTAGATCCGCGGGAAATTGAGCCGGAAGCCGTGCTGGTTATTGCACCTTATTTACACGCTGAAAAAATCGAAAATGCAGCATTGTCTCTAGGCTGGCGCCCTCAGTCTATTCATCTGTTGCATTAACTAAGAATGGAATATGAAATGAAATATAAATCGGAAGATGTTCTTGAACTAGTTAAAAACTTGGGTCCTTTAGTGGATGAAATAGATCAAAGTTTTATCAACGGTGGAGTGATCTATGGTGCTGGATTTGTAGGAACGTGGGCGTGTGAGTATCTGCATAACCTTGGCGTTAAAGTGGACTGTTTTTTAGATAGGGATACTAGAAAAACAGGTTCAAAAATACATAGCGTTTTGGTTAATCACCCTGAACAAGTGGAAATAGAAAAAGTCTCCGCTATGCTTATCGCAGCAAGACATGTAGTGAAACAGGTCACTGATGAAATGAGCGGTTATGATTTTCCTATCATGTCTTTTGACGGTTATTTTGTGGTAAAAAATTACGCAAGATTAGTGAGTGTTAGAGATAATTTTTTCCAGGATGAAAAGTCGCTAGAAACATTTAATGCATTACTTATTGCCATGTTGACTGGCTCGGTTGATAGTTGCCTGAACGTGATGGAAAAAGACATGTATTTTGGTTTGCCGGAGTTTTCTGGCAACTTCGATGAAATATTTGTCGATGCGGGTGCTTTTGTTGGCGATAGTGTTGAAAGGTTTATTTGGGAAAATTTAGGTACCTTCCGTCATCTTTATGCGTTTGAACCAGGCTATAAACAGTTTGTAGCAATGACAAAAAGAATGGAAAGGTTAACCCAGGAATGGGCCATTGATGAAAGCAAGGTTTCATTAGTAAAAGCCGGTCTCTCCTCTGAACAAGGACGTATGAATTGTACTTTTGTAAATGATGATCCGCTTCGCCATGGGTTAGCTGAAGCTACAGCTGAGGCTACAGAAATTGATGAGCGTATTAGCTCAGCAGTATGGACCTTAGATACTTATCTTGCAGGCAAACCCATTACATTTTTAAAAGCGGATGTTGAAGGCATGGAAATGCCTCTCCTTAAGGGCGCTGAAGAAACGATCAAGAAATATAAGCCCAAAATGGCATTGTGCGTGTATCACTATCCGAGCGATCTTTATGAGATTGCCGAGTATGTCAGGCAGCTAGTTCCCGAGTATAAATTCCGTTTACGTCAGCATGCTCCTCTCTTTGGGGATTTTGTTTTGTACTGTCACGTTTAGACCGATAGCGATCGTAATTAAAGGTTAAAAAAGTATGGAAAAGACACCCTTAGAACAATTCAAACAAGATATCACTGATCGTGTCAGTCAATATCCTCAAAACCAGCCATTACAGTCTGCTTCTCAAGAATTCTTTAATCAGATTGGTATTGGAAAGGCAGATTACGTTTATAACTTTACCTGGCTAGGCGTGCCGATAATCCAGATACCACAGGATTTGTATGCTTTGCAGGAAATGATATGGAAAGCCAAGCCCGATTTGATTATTGAGGCTGGTATCGCTTGGGGCGGAACCTTAATTCACAGTGCTTCAATGCTCGCGATTTTGGAAGCGTGTGATGAAATTGATAAAGGGCATGTGCTGGGAATAGATGTTGAAATCAGGCCACACAATAAAGCCGCTTTGGCCAATCATCCATTAAGTAAAAAAATTACCATGCTGGAAGGCTCCAGTATTGATGACAGCATTATTTCACAGGTAAAAGAATTTGCTAAAGGTTACAAAAGAATCATGGTTTGTCTGGATAGTAATCACACACATGAGCACGTCTTAGCAGAGCTTGAAGCTTACGCACCCTTGGTGAGTCAAGGCAGCTATTGCATGGTTGGCGATACAGTAATTGAAGATGCCCCTGACGATATGACCTCTAAACGTCCTTGGGGTAAGGGAAACAATCCTAAAACTGCTGTTTGGGCATATTTGGCAAAACTCGAAAACGAATCTGTGAATGCAGCTGATGGATCCAGACTGCTTTTTGAAATGGATAAAGAATTGGAACATAAGCTGGTATTGACCGGATCACCCGATGGCTATTTGTTGAGAAAGTAAATTTTTTTAGTCCAATATCAGACCAGCTCAGGAAAAACAATGACAACAATAAAGCAGGACGGAATCTTAACCATCGGCATCACCAGTTATAACTACGGTCATTTTATCGGTGAGGCGCTTGAGTCGGTTATCAATCAAACTTCTCCTCATTGGAAGTTAATGATTTACGATAATGGTTCAACCGACAATACGTTTGAGGTAATCGAACCTTATCTTGAAGATCCTCGAGTGTCATTGTTTGTCCACGAGAAAAATATTGGTGGCACAGCAAATAGCATTTATGCGATTCGGCAAGCTGATAGCCAATATTTTTCATTTCTACAGGCCGATGATTTTATTGAACATACCTTTGTTGAGGATGCGCTTGATCAATTTAAGCATCATCCTGAGAGTCCTTTTGTTTTTTTCAACTGGCAGCAATACATAGAGCAAACGAAAACGCGATACGATCACAATCGTTTTCCGTTTTCCCCGGATCGTTCCGGCCCTCTTTTTATTGGTCCTTTTCTGACCATATTCAACTTTGTTCCCTTGCATATGGCGGCATTTAGAACTGAATGCTTGCAATATGGATATGAGGCTTTAGTGGCTTCACCATTAAAGCAAGTAGGTGAGCAATTTGTCTTGAAGATACTAGAAGATAAATACGGTATTGGCTGTTATACCGGAACAATGGGGGGAGTATGGCGCCGTCATGACGCTCAAATGACGGCCTTGCACGTGCAAAACAATGTCGCTTTTTTGGAAGAGCCTGCTGAACGTCACTGGTATATCAAAAAACACCGAACCCGAATCATATTAAAGTGTTTATGGCACTTGCAACCTCCATGTTCAAACTTTCTCCAGGAAGTTTATTGACCACAGCGGACTGGCTGACCCATACAGAAGGTCAGCGTTATGCTGAGAGTTTTGGTGTACCCATTGAAGAAAAAAGAGACAACATAAAACGAGTGGTGCTCGTTGTTGTTCTCAAAGTCGCCACATATGCTCAGTTGACTCTTTATCAGGAAGACGATTTGATCAACTGGATAAAGTCGTTAGGCTATGAGTTCACTGAAGACGCGTTGAAAGAGTTATTGTTTGACATTATATCCATGGAAGGTGAGGTACTGCTCAACCCTGCTGAAGTTGAGCAAATTTGTCAGTTTTGTTTTAAAAATATTAAGCCGCAGCATATCAATCCTCAAGCGGAAAAAATCCGTGACCTGATATACAGTCAACTTTTTCCAGTACAGAATCAAACGGGACTACCATTACTTTCTATTGCACGGTCAATGTTAGACAAGAAGAGAAATATTCTCTCTTCTGCTGAAGATAGAGAACTGTTTTTAATCACTGTTTGTAAAGCTGCCTTCGATGCAATAGTTCAGCGTTATAAACATCCAATCAGTCCTGATGATGCAGTTGAGCTCCATGATTTGATGAAAGCCTGCTTGATCACAAACGAATTATTGAGCAAAAACCACTTGCACTTCAACTGCGATCAGAAATTTATGAGTGGCAGCTAAATATTGATTATCAACGTTGGATAAAAAATCACGCCTTATTAGAAATTGATGCTCAGCTTCATGCAGAAAGAATGATGAGTTGGTCAGTTCAGCCAATATTCCACTTGTATATGTTTATGTTTGAAGGTGAGGAAAGTCTTTTAGCAAATACCATTGATTCGCTTGCAAGACAGTTCTATCACAATTGGAAACTGACGGTTATTGCTGATGGACCAGCACCAGATGTTATGTTTGATGAGTTGGATGTATTGGAGTGGATGAGCTTACCTGCCGAGCAAGACCCATACATTTTTCTGAATCATTTGATAATGAAGCAGCCTGATGGTTGGGCTATGTTTGTTCCTGCTGGTGTGCAGTTTGAAGCTCATACATTTTTGAGTATGGGAGACTATATTGATCAATATCCACAGCAAAAATTATTTTACAGCGATGATGATTTAATTTCCGCTAATGGAACAAGACACTCTCCACGGTTTAAGCCAGACTTTAATCTCGATATGTTAAGAAGCACAGATTATGCAGGTTTAGCGCTGTGTGAAACTAACCTTTTCAGAAGTTTAGGCGGATTTGACATGCTTCCTGCGCATGAAAATTATGGCCTGATATTTAAAGCTTTTGAATTGTTGGGTTCATCTGCAATAGGTCATATTAGTGATGTATTGATTCACCTTCCTGAAACAATTCAAAGACAAATGAACCAACCCACAATGCAGATGGCTGTAGAACAACATTTACAGCGTTTGGGTATAAATGCTTACCTCGAACCGGGGCTGGCGCAAAACAGCGTTAGAGTGGAGTACAAATGGCCTTTATCTCCTCTAGTAACTATCATTATTCCAACAAAAGATAAGATTGAGTATCTGCGTCCATGCGTTGATTCTCTTTTTCTGAAAACGAACTATCTAAACTTTGAGCTGATTATTGTCGATAATCAAAGTGAAGATCCAGATATTTTGGAATACATTAACGCACTGCAAGCTCTCCACGGTGAGCGGGTTAGACGGTTGCAATATCCCTACCCATTTAACTATGCGGCCATTAGCAACTTAGCTGCAAAAGAGGCAAAGGGCGATTATTTACTATTCTTAAATAATGATACGGAAGTTTTGCATGCCGAATGGTTAGATAGAATGGTCAGGCACGCACAACGGCCGGAGGTTGGCATTGTCGGAGCACGCTTAGTCTATCCCGAGTCGGGATTAGTGCAGCATGCAGGTGTTGTCTTGGGCATGGATAGTGTTGCCGATCATCTTTTCTTGGGTGTACGGGATATTCACGAATCAGGTTATATGGATCGTGCACATTTAGACCAAAACTTTTCTGCAGTAACAGCAGCATGTTTGATGATTCGAAAATCTATTTATGATGATGTCGGCGGGATGGACGAGAAAAATCTGGCCATTTCCTATAATGATATTGATTTATGTTTAGAGGTTCGGGAAAAAGGATATTTGGTGACCTGGACTCCATATACCGTCCTAGTGCATCACGGAAGCATCAGCCAAATCAGTGAGTTTTCTTCAAGAGCCGACGAAAATTCCCGAAGATTTATGGGTGAAAAGGCATTTATGCTGAAAAAGTGGCTTCCTCAGATAGCAAATGATCCTGCCTATAACCGTAATTTGACTCTGACATCCAGAGAAATCCAAATTGAAGCCCTAATGCCGACCAACTGGGATACCAATTTTCATGACAGAAATAGGGTGCTTGGTTTGCCATTAGCTGGTGGAAGTGGAGATTACCGAGTGATTCAACCGTTTAGTGCTCTTAGTCATGCAGCATTGGCACAATGTGAATATTATCGATTTAACCATAATTTTACCAAACCAATTATGATCTCGGAATATGCTCGCATTGCACCAGAGACAGTGCTGTTTCATGCAGCGTTAAATGATCTCCAATTAAAGCAATTAGATCAGCTTAAAGAGTTTTTACCCGATGTCTTCCGGATTTATAGTATTGATGATCTACTTACCAATGTGCCGGAGCAGAGTTCGGCCTACAAAGAAATAAAGCGTCATTTTGCTGACGCCAAATCTAGAATGCGTCGAGCATTACAATCTTCTGATCGTTTAATTGTCTCCACACAACCGCTAGCAGACCTTTGCGTTGGAATGATTGATGATATAAAGGTCATTCCCAATCGGTTACCAAAAGAACCATGGCTATCACTTAGATCACTATCTAACCAAAGCATCAAGCCACGTGTGGGTTGGGCTGGCGCGCAGCAGCATCAAGGTGATCTTGCGATTATGTTTGAGGTGGTAAAGGCGACTGCAGATGAAGTGGACTGGATATTTATGGGTATGTGTCCAGAAAATATTAAGCCTTATGTCCATGAGTATCATCATTTTGTACCAATTGCCGATTACCCTGCAAAGCTTGCTAGCTTGAATCTGGATCTGGCGGTGGCGCCACTGGAAATACATCCATTTAATGAATCGAAAAGTAATCTTCGCTTGCTGGAGTATGGAGTTTTAGGTTGGCCAGTCATCTGTACCGATATTTATCCGTATCGAACCAATAATCCGCCCGTTATTTATGTGCAAAATCAAGTAGATGAATGGGTGGCGGCAATCCGGCAAATATTGGCCGATAAAGCGGCATTAACCGATGCCGGTTCAGCGTTAAAGGCTTGGGTTCTCCAGCATTACATGCTTGAAGATCACTTGGATGAATGGCTTGAGGCTTTGACAAGAAATTAATAACATTTCTATGGGGCCTGTTTGGCCCTTTATTTTTCGAGGTTTACGCTTACCACATTGAAAAAATAAAGATTATTGGCACGAACACTGCTTAGTTGAATTCATACCTGTTCGGAACGCCGGCAGGTTCTGAATAGAATCGCTCAATTAGGGAGAGTGTTATGGCACTAATCGTCAATAGTAATCTGGCATCTTTGAATGCTCAGCGTAATCTGAGTAACTCACAGAATGATCTGAATACGTCTTTACAACGGTTATCATCCGGCTTGCGTGTCAATAGCGCTAAAGATGATGCTGCCGGTTTGTTTGTGGCCCAACAACTTACTCGGGATATTCGAGGAACCAATCAGGCTGTTCGAAATGCAGCTGATGGGATCTCACTTGGGCAAACGGCTGAGGGTGCGTTAGGCCAGGTAGCCAATAACCTGCAGCGAATTCGTGAAATTGCTATACAGGCAGCAAACGCAACTGTTGGCGATCGCAGTGGTTTACAAAAAGAAGTTGATCAGCTTACCCAGGAAATCTCGCGTATTGTTCAAACTACAGAGTTCAGTGGTACTAAGTTGCTAAGTGGTTCGACTTCGCTAGTTTTCCAAGTGGGGGCAAGCGGTTCGTCAAATAATCAGGTAGTATTGGATACCGTCAATATTACAGGTATTGGCGGCTATGCTCTGGATTTAACGGCAACAGGCACCATTAATGTCAGTGATCCTTCAAACGCTTCTGCTGCGCTATCAGGATTGTCGACGGACATCGATACGATTAACCAAACGAGAGCAACATACGGTGCTTTGCAGAATCGATTTGAAGCCGTTATATCGAATTTGCAAAATTATGCAGAGAATTTGACAGCGGCACGCAGCCGGATTGAAGATGCAGACTTTGCCGCTGAAACGGCAAGATTAACTCGTGCGCAGATCTTGCAACAGGCCGGAACATCAATATTGGCTCAGGCAAACAGTTTGCCACAGAGTGCTTTAACGCTATTGCAGGGCTAGTAATGCCAATTTCAAATTATTTGGAAAGACGAATAATTGCCGCTTTCTGATTTATTTGAAAAAAAGATTAAAGAAAAATAATCGCAGGTCGCTAAACATTTCGGAGGCGGTAAATACTGGTTTTCCACAGTCTGTCCGCCATGTTTAGTGGGGCAAAATGCCCTTAAAAGCCTAGGAGAATTCTCATGGCGGTTATTGTTAACTCGAATCTGGCATCTTTAAATGCACAGCGTAATCTTGAATCATCACAAAGCAGTCTGAATCAATCACTGCAACGTTTATCATCTGGTCTGCGTATTAATAGCGCAAAAGATGATGCGGCAGGTCTATTCATCGCTGAACAGCTGACTCGTGATATCCGTGGTACAAATCAAGCCGTTCGTAATGCATCGGATGGTATCTCTCTTGGACAAACCGCTGAGGGTGCATTAGGCGAAATTGGTAACAACTTACAACGTATCCGTGAACTAGCGGTACAATCAGCTAACGCCACGACTGGTAACCGTACTGGTATTCAGGCTGAGGTTAACCAGTTAACTCAAGAAATTTCACGTATCATTCAGACAACTGAGTTTGCTGGTAATGGTCTGTTGAGTGCGGCAACTTCATTGACATTTCAGGTCGGTGCGAGTGGTGCGGCAACAAATCAATTATCTGTGTCAACTGTAAGCATGACTGCTATTGCTGGCTACTCTGCTGATTTGGCGGCTACAGGCACAATTGACGTAAGTACTGCAGGTGCTGCTTCTGGTGCGTTGTCTGCATTGAGTACAGCGTTAGATACGGTTAACCAATCACGTGCGACATATGGTGCTCTACAAAATCGTTTTGAAGCGGTTATCTCAAATCTGCAAAACTATGCAGAAAACTTGACTGCTGCACGTAGCCGTATCCAAGATGCTGACTTTGCTGCTGAAACAGCTAACCTGACTCGTTCGCAAATTTTGCAACAGGCTGGTGTTTCAATCCTGGCGCAGGCTAATACCTTGCCTCAGACAGCACTTTCATTACTCGGATAAGTTACCGGGAGGCCTTCCCGGCAGATAGCCGGGAAGCGCTTACCCGATATTCTTGGAGGATGAAGGAATGACCACAAACGATTTCACAGTTAAAACTGATTCGGTGTCATTATCAACTTCTAGCAGTATTCAGCAGGGCAGTAATGTTCCTGCTGAAGTTGTTTCAGGGGTTGCCACTGCACAACGAATCAATGACATTGCTCAACCCAACGCGCTTGCCAAGCAATTGGAAGCAACCGATGAGCAATTAGCGGCTATTCAAGATCGCGTTGTTGAGCTTAATAGCTACATGCAAAATATGAATCGTTCATTACAATTTTCAGTTGATGACCAAAGCGGTGAGACTGTTATTAAAGTAATTGATTCTGAAACCGATAAACTTATCAGACAGATTCCCGCGGAAGAATTATTAGTAGTTCGCAGCTCTTTAGAAGAGTATCGCGGAATGTTACTGGAAATGAGAGTTTGATTGGCGTGTAATTTGCTTAAAATTACTCACTAATCGGGAGCGTTATCATGGCTACAATACAAGCACCGGGCATTGGTTCTGGTTTAGATGTAAATGACATTGTTAAACAGTTGATGGCACTTGAGCGTCAGCCAATTACTAGCTTAACGACGAAAAAATCATTTGTTAACGCCCAGATAAGCGCTTATGGCTCGCTGAAAAGCAAAGTTGCTGATTTCCAGACAGCGATGAACAATCTCAATTCACCGCAAAAATTCCAGGTTTTCAAAGCAACAAGTGGTAATGACTCGGTTTTAACTACTTCTGTATCCAGTAGTGCCGTTGCCGGTAATTACAACATTGAAGTGGTTAGCCTGGCTGAGCGGGATAAAATTGCAACTAAAGCCTTTACTAATGCCAGTTCGGTGGTTGGTGAGGGCACATTAAATATTAGTGTCGGATCTAATAGTTTCGCATTAACAATCGATAGTAGTAATAACACACTTGCTGGCATCCGTGATGCGATCAACAACGCTACAGATAATACAGGCGTTTCTGCCACGATAGTTACCGGTGATGAAGGTGCTCGATTGGTGCTGTCTTCAAAAGAAACAGGCACTGATAACGCAGTTCGCATTAGTGTGACTGATAGTGACGGCAGCAATACTGACGAGAATGGCTTATCTGCTTTAGCGTATAACCCAGAAGGTGGGGTGGAGTTTCGCCCGGCAATAACCTCTGCACAAAATGCTCTGATTAGGGTGGATGGCTTTGATGTTAGCAGTAACTCAAATACATTTTCCGGAGCACTTGATGGAGTACCAATTAATGCTTCATCTGTTGGAACAACTACCTTAAGTGTTTCCCGCAACGATGAAAAAATTCTTGAATCGGTCCAAGCATTTGCCACAGCATTTAATGCTTTACGCTCTGAAATTAATACCCAGCGCAGTGGCCAACTTGAAGCAGACAGCACTCTATTAACGCTTGAGCGGCAAATATTTGATGTGTTGAACGCCGGTTCGTCTATTGATGGATCTTCTTTTAGTTATCTGATTGAGGCTGGCGTATCAATTAATAAACAAGGTGTCATGGAGGTTGACTCTTCCAGAGTTACAGAAATCATGAACAATGATTTTGATTCCTTTGTAAATTTATTTGCCTCAGAAAATGGTGGTTTTGCCGCAAAGCTTTCTACACTTGCCAATGGGTGGTTGGCTACTGACGGATTGATTGATTCCCGAGAAGATGGTTTGAAGACTCAGGTTAAGGGGATAGATGAGCAGATTTTACGGATGGAAGATCGGATGATTTCCGTAGAGGCCAGAATTCGTGCACAATTCAGTGCATTGGATACGCTGGTTAGCAGTCTTAACAATACATCGAGCTTTTTAACTCAGCAATTGGCTTCATTGAATAACAGTAACAAATAAAACAGAGCTAAACTTAGGATGATGCAAAACATGATCAATAAAAAAGCGCTGGAAGGTTACGGCCGTGGCGCGGTCGCGTCAGAGGTGAATTTTGCCTCACCACATCGTATTATCCAGATGTTGATGGAAGGTGCATTATCAAAAATTGCAACTGCTAAAGGCTGCATTGCTCGTAACGATATTGCAGAAAAAAGTCGTCAGATCACCTGGGGCATGAACATTATTCAGGGACTGCGGACCAGTCTTGATGCTCAAAAGGGTGGTGAGGTTGCAGCGAATCTGGATTCTTTGTATGAATATATGGGGCGTCGTTTACTAGAAGCCAATGTGACTAATGATGTTGCCATTCTGGATGAAGTCAGTAGCTTACTAATGGAAGTGAAAGCCGGTTGGGACAACATTCCAGCTGAGTATCACTGAGCAACAATGATAACTCCACAAGAAAAACTACAAACCCTGCAACAAGCATCAGAGCTCACCCAAAGTATGCTGGACCTGGCTAAACAGCAAAAATGGGAAGACCTTCAAGCTATTGAAAAAAAGAGACAGTTCTTGTTGCAAACCGTCTTTCCCGTGGCCGATGATTCTTCAGAGATTGAAGGATTTACAACTGAGCTGCAGACACTTATCGATATTAATAATCAACTTATTGCGCATTGCCAACAAGGGAAAGATTCCCTACAACTACAAATGCGTGATGCCAAGTTTACCCAAAAAGCCGTAACTGCTTATCAATCCAATTAGTTAGCGCGCTTGATTCTTTAAAAGTTCCCAAACAGGGTGTCATTTTTTTGACAACCAACTTCAAAGTGCTTAACTTGATTTAACAAATCCTTACAGTAATACCGGTGGGCTCGGAGCAGCCTTGCCTTCAGGAGCAGTTATGAACGTGTGTAATATCTTGGTGATAGATAGTGACCCACAACGCCGAGAAACACTTTCCACGCTTATCTCGTTTGTGAATTGCCACGTCGTGGTGGTGGAAAACATGGAAAGTTGGTTTGAAAGCATTGATGATTTAAATGATATCGCGATGGCTTTAGTCGGAGATTGCGGTGGCGCCAGTCAGACCAAACAATTACTTCGAGAACTGGTCAATCATGAGGCCAGAGTTCCAGTTTTTACGCTCAATTACCCTCAAAACCCCATTAGCGATTTTCCCGGAACGATCGGTGCTTTAAGCTATCCAGTCAAATACCCTCAGTTAAACAATGCGTTACAACAAGCTTCGGTTTATAAGAATCAGGCTGAAAACACAATGGAAACGGAACCGCTGTTTCGTTCGCTGGTGGGCAACAGCTTAAAGATGAAACGGGTTCAGAAAATGATTCAGCAGGTGTCAGATTCTGAAGCGAATGTATTGATTTTGGGGGAGTCAGGAACCGGCAAAGAGGTCGTTGCCCGTAATCTGCATTATTTTTCTTCTCGACGTGAAAAACCTTTCGTGCCAGTTAACTGTGGCGCAATCCCCGGCGAACTACTTGAAAGTGAATTATTCGGACATGAAAAAGGCGCTTTCACCGGCGCGATAACCGCACGTAAAGGTCGTTTTGAAATGGCTGAAGGGGGAACACTGTTTTTGGATGAAATTGGTGATATGCCGTTGCCAATGCAGGTTAAATTGCTCAGGGTCTTGCAGGAAAGAACCTTTGAGCGGGTGGGAAGTAATAAAACACAAAAAGCCAATGTTAGAGTTATTGCGGCAACGCATAGAAATCTTGAAACACATATAGAAGATGGCCGCTTTCGAGAAGATTTGTTCTATCGCCTAAATGTTTTTCCTATTGATATGCCAGCCTTACGTGAACGCCCTGAAGATATTCCATTACTGATTCATGAGCTGATACAGCGTATCGAGCACGAAAATCGCGGGGCCGTGCGATTTACTCCGGCAGCTATCGCCTCGTTATGCCGATATAGCTGGCCCGGCAATGTACGCGAACTGGCGAACGTGGTCGAACGTCTGGTGATCTTATTCCCATATGGCACAGTGGATTTTGATGATTTGCCAGAAAAATACCAAATTGAAGGTGAGCCATTGGCAGAGGTTATCACCGCAGCTATTTCTGCTCGGCCTGAAGCAGTTCCAGTGCAAAAGGTAAACTCTAAAACCAGCTTTGCCGATGTTCCTTCTCCTGTAAATGGTTTCAACCATATAGATGAGAGTTTGACGAAACTGAACAGCATTCCAGAAAATGGACTGGATTTGCGAGAACATCTTGCCAATCTTGAATATTTACTTATTAAACAAGCATTGGATGAAGCATCTGGCGTAGTGGCTCATGCTGCCAGTCGATTAAAAATGCGTCGAACCACTTTGGTTGAGAAAATGCGAAAATACGGTATTCAACGCGATATTGAAATCAGTTAACATAAGCGCCTGAAATTTGACTCGAAAATAAAAACACACAAACTAACCAATTGATTTTAAATAAATAAAAAACAGGGCATACATTTTGCAATTCCACTATTGAAAAACCCTTTAGTGGAGCAAAACTAGATGAACCTGAAATGGCCTGAATCCTCTTCTTCGAGTGAAAGTCCCTTAACGTTAAAACCGATTCGCAGACCTGTTGCGGCACTGGCTGATAGCCGTCCAGTGTGGACACCTCCTGTTAGTCAGCCAAAAACTTCTGCTTCGGAAAGTCGTATTGCTGATCGTCTTAGTAGTTTGCTGGCGGTTATTCCGGGCGGGGTAGTGGTCATTGATGGGTCGGGGTTGGTTCAGGACTGCAATCAGGTGGCAATTAATCTGTTAGGTGAACCATTAACTGGGCAACGCTGGATTGATGTCATCAAACGTGCTTTTAAGCCACGCGAAGATGATGGACATGATGTATCACTTGCTGATGGACGATTGGTTCATATCTCTACCAGCCCTTTAGATAAAGAACCTGGCCAGATTATCCTGCTCCAGGAAGTCACTGAAACTCGTCAGCTGCAACGTAAAGTTGCTCATTTGCAACGGTTATCGGCAATGGGCGAAATGGCAGCACGACTGGCTCATCAAATTCGCACGCCGTTATCTTCAGCCACATTATATTTAGCTCCCCTACTCAAGCCAGAAACCGAACAGGCTACACAGTTAAAATTTGCCCGTCGTTTACACGACAGTCTGAGTCATATGGAACAGCTGGTTAGAAATATGTTGGCATTTTCCCGGGGTGATATGAACAGTACTGCTCCGGTCAGTGTGAGCGGGTTAATCGATGAGTTGGTACAACAATTTATTGCACAGCCAGAAAGTGAATCGCTGAATGTCCAAGTAATTAATCAGGTTAATGACGGCTATGTCTATGGCTGTCAGCCGGCATTAGTCAGTGCATTAAATAATTTACTGAATAATGCCCGCCAAGCTTGTGGGGAAGCCGGAAAAATCACGATACATGCTGACTATGCTGAAGAAGATCAACAGCAATTTATTGAAATCAGTATTGAAGATAATGGCGATGGTATTGCTGAAGCGGATTACGAGAAAATCTTGCAGCCATTCTATACCACACGCTCAGCTGGAACCGGTCTTGGTTTGGCGGTTGTGCAATCCGTTGCCCGGGCACATAAAGGCCTGCTATGGCTGGATAGTGAGCAAGGTGTTGGCAGCACATTTTGTCTGCGTCTACCCGTTTATCGTCCGATGAATATGTCTCAGGAATCAATGCAATCAGGAGTGATGTCATGACACAGTCAATGATTATGGTAGTGGAAGATGATGCTAATTTGCGCATTGCCTTATGTGACACACTTGAACTTGCTGGTTATCGGGTTACGGCAACCGATCATGGACAGAAGGCCCTGGATAAGCTGGCAAATGAACCGATAAGTTTATTACTCAGTGATTTGCAAATGCAGCCAATGGATGGGCATACCTTATTGAAAAAAGCCCGTGCCATGCTGCCTTCCTTACCAGTGGTCATGATGACGGCTTATGGCTCCGTGCAAAGTGCTGTAGAAGCAATGCACGAGGGTGCCTGTGATTATTTGATGAAGCCATTTGAAGCTGATGATTTGCTACAGCGTGTGCAGCGTTATGTACGTACCTTGCCCGCCAGTGATGATATGGTGGCTGTCGCGAAGTCTTCTGTCGATTTACAGTCATTGGCAAAGCGTGTCGCAGAAACTGATGCAACTGTTTTAATCAATGGAGAAAGTGGTACTGGTAAAGAGGTATTAGCGCGTTTCATCCATCGTCATTCCACTCGCAAAGACGGTCCGTTTGTAGCAATTAACTGTGCTGCCATTCCGGAGTCAATGCTCGAAGCAACCTTATTTGGTTATGAGAAAGGAGCATTTACCGGGGCGGCTCAAGCCTATGCTGGTAAATTTGAACAGGCCAATCAAGGCACCATTTTGCTGGATGAAATTACCGAAATGGATATTTCATTGCAGGCTAAATTGCTTAGGGTATTGCAAGAGCGTGAAGTTGAGCGTCTGGGCGGACGGAAAACGTTATCGCTGGATGTCCGTGTATTGGCCACTACTAACCGCACATTGCGAGAGGAAGTCAAAGCTGGTCGATTCCGTGAAGATTTATTCTATCGTTTAAATGTTTTTCCTTTGCAGTTGTTGCCGTTAAGAGATCGTGCCGAAGATATTGTTCCTTTAGCTCAACAACTACTGGAACGTCATTGTCAGCATAGTGGCAGAGTTGCGCCGCATTTTGATAATGAAGCACAAATTAAACTAGCTCAGCACAGCTGGCGAGGCAATGTCCGTGAATTAGACAATGTGATTCAACGTGCGCTGATTTTGCAGAGTGGATCGCTTATCAAAGCCACTGATCTTGCTTATGAAGCGATGGGTGGCACGCAACAAATCGATGATGCCGTAAAACCGACACCGGTAATTGAAACCATTGAACCTGAGGCGCTGAAAGACAGCAACGATGACTTACGCAGTCATGAACAGCGTCATATTCTCGACATATTGGCGAAACATCGAGGCAGTCGGCGTGAAACAGCAAAAGAATTAGGCATCAGTGAACGTACGTTACGCTACAAAATCTCACGTTTTAGGGAGCAAGGCGTTGCTATTCCCGGAAAGTTTGGCAAGAAGTCTGCATAAGCTATTTCAGTCCGACATAAAAAATACAAAGCGAGAACATACCCATGATAAAAGCCATTGATCCGAACCAGCTGTTAACCCAAATGCGGGCAATGCAAACGCAGGCTAATCAAGCGATGCCGATGCCAGCACAGCAAAATCTGGCTAGCGGACGGGTTGATTTTGGGGACTTGATGAAAAATGCCGTTGATAAAGTAAATGAAACACAACAAACGACAGGTCAATTAAGAACGGCTTTTGAATTAGGTGATCCGAATGTGAGTTTAGCCGATGTAATGATTGCCTCCCAAAAATCCAGTGTGGCGTTTGATGCGACGATTCAAGTTCGGAATAAGCTAATCGAGGCTTATCAAGAAGTCATGAGAATGTCGATTTAGTGGCGTTGGTTTAACTGAAGAGCTGAAATATGGAAAATGTACCTGCTACAAAAATGAATACTTTTGCTGCCAACACACCATTAGCAGTGATGCAGAATAATATTTCCCGTCAGCCTATCACTAAACAGATCATGTTCTTAGTGGCTATTGCTGCCAGTATTGCCGTGGGTGGCTATGTCTTTATGTGGTCACAAACACCTTCCTATCAGGTGCTGTTTTCAGGGATGGAGGCGCAGGAATCCTCAGAAGTTGCCACTGTATTACAGCAGATGAATATTAATTATAAGTTGGACCCGACTACTGGCGCACTGTTAGTTCCAGCCTCGGATGTACAAGGTCTACGTCTGCGTCTGGCAGCCGAGGGTTTACCACGCAGTAGTGCTCAGGGCATGGAAATCCTCAGCCAAGAACAAGGATTTGGCACCAGCCAGTTTATCGAACAGGCACGTTATCAACGCGCCATGGAACAGGAACTGGCTCGCTCAGTATCTGAATTGCAAAATGTCCGTAGTGCCCGTGTCCACTTGGCGATTCCCAAACAATCTGTATTTGTGCGTGAACGTAAACCGCCTACCGCTTCAGTTGTCGTCAATCTATATGCGGGTAGAACATTGGAGCGTGGTCATATTGCGGCAATCACCCATATGGTGGCTGCAAGCATACCTAATATGAAAAGCTCGGATGTCACTGTTGTCGATCAACGTGGTAACTTGCTCAGCCAGCCTGAACGCAGCAGCAGTATGGCGCTAAGTGATACGCAGCTTGAGTTTACTCAAAAGCTTGAACAGCTATACATCAGTCGTATTGAAGATATCTTAACGCCAATCGTTGGTATGAACGGGGTGCGGGCACAAGTAGTTGCCGATGTTGACTTTACTGTCACCGAACAAACACAGGAAAGTTATAACCCGGATCTGGCCGCTTTACGCAGTGAACAATTAGCCGAAGAAGAACGTGTTGGCGGGCTTGGTCCAATGGGAGTGCCAGGTGCATTAACCAATCAACCTCCTGGTGGTGGTGTCGCTCCAGAACAAGCTGTGCAAGAAAATGTCGGTGCTGATGGAGAGGTAGTAGCTGAAACGGTCACTCCAGGATCTAGTACGCGCCGTAGTACGCGTAACTTCGAATTAGATCGCACTATCAGTCATAGTCGACTGGCCCCGGGCAGTATTCGTAAGTTGAGTGTTGCGGTACTTGTTGATGAACCGACCACGGCAGATGCTGAGGGTAATGTTGTCACGACACCATTAAGCGATGCACAAATGGCACGTATCAATACCTTGGTTATGGATGCCATCGGTTTCAATATAGCTCGTGGCGATAGTTTAAATGTGGTCAGTGCGCCTTTCGTGACACCGATTGAAGCTGAACCACTGCCTGCTATTCCTTTATGGGAACAGCCTTGGGTTTGGGAAATCGGCAAGCAAGTCTTAGGTGCGCTGGTGGTGTTATTCCTGATATTTGGTTTAATCCGACCGGCCTTCAGAGATTTGAATAAATCACCTGACAAACAGATAGCAAACCAATCTGGTGATGGCGATGGAATGACTGCAGAACAAGTTTTGGCGGCAAGTAGTAAAAACGGTGAGGATATTGCTAAACTGACGACTGGTTCTGAGCGCGTTGAACAACATTTGACTAATATCCGTAGCTTAGTACAACAGGACCCTGCGCTAGTCGCGCAAGTGGTTAAAAACTGGGCAGCGAGTGATGCATAATGGCCGAACAACCCCGTAAATTAACAGGCACTGAAAAAGCCGCTGTCTTTCTCCGCTCTATCGGTGAGGAAGAGGCCGCCCAAGTGCTCAAACATATGGGCCCTAAAGAAGTTCAGAAAATCGGTCAGGCCATGGCAACGCTCACTAATGTGACGCGGTTTGAAGTTGAGACCGTTTTGGATAATTTTGTCACCACCGTTGAGCAAGAGACCGGTTTGGGCATAGGCTCCCATGATTACGTTCGAAAAATGCTGATAGGGGCTTTGGGTGAAGAACGTGCCGGAGGCTTACTTGATAGAATTCTTTCTGGTGGCAATACCAATGGTCTTGAACAATTAAAATGGATGGATGCCCGCGCTATCTATGAGGTCATTCGTTTAGAACACCCACAAATCATTGCGATAGTCTGTTCTTTTCTAGACCCCGACCAAGCCGCTCAGGTTCTGAGTATGTTTCCAGAACGGGATCAGGCGGCCATTCTGCTTCGAGTTGCAACTTTAGATGGTGTACAACCTGCGGCTCTCAATGAACTCAACGAGATTCTCGAAAAGCAATTTAGCGGTAACGCAGGTGGTCAAACGGCTACCGTTGGTGGCCCTAAAACGGCAGCGGATATTCTCAACTTTGTTGAGGGCAGTCGTGAAGCCGCTATCATGGAAAAAATTAAAGAAGCAGAGCCTGATTTGGGTCAGAATATCGAAGATCTGATGTTTGTCTTTGATAATTTAATTGATGTTGATGATCGCGGTATGCAGACATTAATGCGTGAAATTCAAACTGATCAGTTGCAGCTGGCGCTTAAAGGTGCCGACGAAAATCTTAAAGAGAAATTTCTTAAAAATATGTCTCAACGTGCAGCAGAAATGCTGCGAGATGATCTCGAGGCCATGGGACCAGTGCGTGTCAGCGATGTTGAAGCCGCACAAAAATCCATTTTGGCTACCGCACGGATGCTATCCGATAAAGGTGATATTGCTTTAGGAAGCGCTGGTGGCGGTGATGACTTCATCTGATGATCTATTTACCACTCAGCATTCCAACGTTTTATCAGCTGAAGAATTAGCGAATGCCTATGAACGTTGGGAAATGCCTCGTGTGGTATCGGTCTCGGATATTGACGCTGAGAATACTAATCCGTTAACAGTTGAAGCCTTAGAGGCTGTGCAACAAGCCGCTCAGGAAGAAGGCTTTAAACTTGGCTATGATGAAGGCTTTCAACAAGGTCACGAGGCTGGCTTGAAAGCCGGTGAAGCCGACATTCTGCAACAAGCCCAGCAGTGGAAAGCATTAATAGACCACTTGCAAGCCCCCCTTAAAGCAGTTGATACAATGGTCGAGCAGGATTTGCTCTCCATGCTCAGTGTGCTGGCAAGGCAAATGATTTATCAAGAAATTCGCCAACGACCCGAGCTGGTGTTAACTGCCGTTAGGGAAGCATTGGCGGTATTACCGGTCAGTGATCGCCAACTCAAGGTCTATCTGAATCCAGAAGATATGCAACTGGTCAAAAACGGTCTGAAGCTTGACGAAGATACCGGCTGGCAATGGTACGAAGATCCATTACTTAGTCGCGGCGGAGCTAAATTAGTTACCGCAGATACCACTATTGATGCCACGGTTGAAACACGGCTCAATAATTTGATTTCGCGTTTATTGAGTCAAGATAATCAGCATGAATCCAGCTGATACCGATGACCGCTCTATGACTTTGCAACAACGTATGCAGCAGCATCTTGAACGCTTGTCGGCAGATCATGAAACCCCGATCACAGTGGAAGGTCGTTTAACACGGATGGTTGGTCTGACCTTGGAAGCGGTGGGTTTTCAGGCATCGATTGGTAGTCGCTGTGAAATTTATTCCCCTGGTCGCGAACCGGTAGAAGCCGAAGTTGTAGGCTTTCATGATGAAACACTTTATCTGATGCCTACCGGTAATATGCGTGGGTTAGTGCCAAATGCTCGCGTAAGACCTATTCGCAGTGACTCTCAAGTCCCGGTGGGTGAGGCTTTGCTGGGACGAATTGTAGATGGTGCCGGAAAACCACTGGATGGTCGTGGTCCGCTTAAAGTAAAAGATAAAGTCCCGTTACATGGAAAAATCGTCAACCCTCTGTCGCGAGCGCCGGTAAGACAGCATCTTGATGTTGGAGTCCGTGCAATTAATGCGTTGATGACTGTCGGACGCGGCCAGCGGATGGGCTTGTTTGCCGGCAGTGGTGTGGGCAAAAGTGTGTTACTGGGCATGATGACCCGCTTTACTGAAGCAGATGTGATCGTGGTGGGATTAATTGGTGAACGCGGACGAGAAGTTAAAGAATTTATAGAAGAGATCCTTGGCGAAGAGGGGTTGAAACGGGCCGTGGTGGTGGCTTCTCCAGCCGATCATTCGCCTTTGATGCGACTGCATGGCGCCATGTTGGCTACCAGCATTGCTGAATATTTTCGCGATCAAGGTAAACAGGTTTTATTGTTAATGGACTCACTTACACGGTTTGCTCAAGCGCAACGTGAAATTGCATTAGCCGTTGGCGAACCACCTGCGACCAAAGGCTATCCTCCCTCCGTGTTTTCCTTATTACCGCAATTAGTGGAACGTGCAGGCAATGGTGAAGTTGGTGGCGGGGCAATAACGGCAATTTATACGGTGCTTACCGAAGGTGATGATCAACAGGATCCGATAGCCGATGCGGCTCGTGCGATACTTGATGGGCATATAGTGCTATCCCGACAGTTAGCGGAAGCCGGCCATTATCCGGCGATTGATGTTGAAGCTTCGATTAGTCGTGTTATGCCACAAGTAGTGGATGCTAAACACTTGCAACTTGCACAACAATTCAAACAAATGTATGCCACTTATCGACAGAACCAGGATCTGATTACCATTGGTGCATATCAGACTGGCAGCGATCGGCATATTGATGAGGCGATAAATCGTTTTCCGGCATTATCAACGATGTTGAAACAAGGCATGGATGTGGCGCATGATTGGAACAGCAGTGTTCAAGCTCTACAAAAACTGTCATTTGGCCAGATGAGTCAGCCCTCACAATTAACCGGTCAGCTGATGGCGGCGGAGCAGCGTAATTTCTAATACTGATTTAACGCATCTTACGTGGATTAAAAAGTGATATGACACGGGCAACTAAACTGATTCCAGTAATTGAAATGGCCGGTCGCGAAACGGATAAAGCCATGCAGATCCTTGTTCAGGCCAACAACGTGTTAGAGCGCGAACGCAATCAGCTCAATGATTTATTACGTTATCGAGAAGAGTATTTGCAACAATTTCGACAAGGCGATGCGTTGCAGATGAGCGCCCGTAAAGCCATTGATTTAAGATCGTTTCTTGCTCAATTAGATCACGCAATACGTTTGCAACAAAGTCATGTTGAACACTGTTTTAAACAAACTCAAGAGCAACAGCAGTTATGGCTCAAAGCTCGCAACAAACAACGTTCTATTGAATCTCTCAAACAGCGCTATCAAGCAGAAGCCGATCAACGCCAGCAGAAACAGGAACAGCGACTGGCCGATGAGCACACCGCCATGCTTTGGGCACGCAAACATAAATAAACACTGGCATAGTCTCTGCATCAACCCCTCAAAAGTGGACAATATCTTTGCCGCAGCGATTGTATATCGTTAGCAAGCGGATATATTTGTCCGTGCGGGTCGTTTAACGGCAAAAAATCGTTAGTTGAAAGCCAAAATTATGACGAAAAACATGACGACATTAGATTGTGGACAGCAATTAAGCATTGCCCAGCTTGAAGACTGGTATTTGCGTTGTTTAAAAATAGTGCTTGCCGGTGACGATGTGTTTATTGATGTCAGCCGTTTACAAAAGATTGATACAGCGGCTTTGCAATTACTTTATCAGTTTCATATACAAGCCCAACAAGTGGGGATCAAGGTGATATGGTCAGACATGAGTGAAAGTTTTCAGGATGCCATCATTTTATCCGGATTATCGTTTACGATGGAAAGCCAACAGACATCAACAGGCTTAAATGCCATGGAGAAAAACTAAAATGACTAAGATTTTAGTGGTGGATGATTCGCCTTCGTTGAGACAAATGCTGCAAATCATTTTGCAAAACTCTGGCCACGATGTGGTGTGCGCAGAAGATGGAAAACAGGCTATTGAAATAGTCTCCGAAGTACAGTTTGATTTGATCTTAAGTGACTTTAATATGCCCCAGCTAACTGGGCCTGAATTTATTTCGAGGCTTAGACAATTGCCGCAATATCGGTTTACACCAGTGATATTGTTAACAACTGAAACGGATGAAGATAAAAAACAGCTTGGACGAGATGCCGGAGCCAGTGGTTGGCTGAAAAAACCGTTTGATCCTGAACAATTGGTGGTCACGGTTAATTCATTGCTGAATTAATCTCGCTACTGATGAATCCTTCATTATCTTCTGCAACGGCTGCTTTCCATCAAGAAGCGCTGCAAACATTACAGCAGATAGAAGAATGGACGTTATCATCCATTCAAAATCCGTCAGCAAGTATGGATCAACAAGCGGAAACCTTCCGACTTCTGCATTCATTAAAAGGCACTGCAGCCAGCTTTGGAAATGAATCGATCGCCCAGATTTGTCATGCTATAGAAAACGTTTTAGCTGATAAAACTCAACTCAATACGCAAGGCAGTAAAGCTTTGTTAATGGCAATTGATTATTGCCGTCATATATTAAGCAACTCTCCGTTATCTCCCGAACAACATGATGATCAGCGGGATGAGTGTATCGCCAGGCTAAATATGTTGGTCAAACAGGACCTTAATTCAGCTAATCAAACTCAACTCCGGGAACTGTATGGCTCGGTATGGCAAATTGATTTTGCACCTCATGCGCAATTTTTTGAAAATGGTCATGATCCGTTGCGGATTATCAGATCACTACGTAATTTTGGCCCGATAAAAGTGTCGGTATTTACCGAAAAATTACCTGAATTTGCTGATTTTGATCCTTTCAAATGTTATCTGCGCTGGCAAATCACGCTTAAAGCAGAGCTTGACTATTACCAGTTAGCAGCTCAATTCGAATGGGTTAAACATATAAGTGATGTCACCATAGATATTCTGGCTTTACCGCAAAAAAAGCGGGTTATTGAGCCTAACCGTTATAAATTGAATGAAGCCAATCTTGAAGCGTTGCTGACGGTATCGCAAATCATACAGTCTCAATTACAACAGGCTGTTGCACTCACCAACCAGTTAAATCAGACGGATAAAATTCGTTTATCGCGACGCAACCAAGCGATGAAACGCCAGCAACAGTTTTTACAGCAACAATTGCTGCACATTGCCATGTGTCCTTTGGCAGATGCCTTTGCCAGACTGCCCCGAATGGCTTTTGATTTGGCCAGCAAAACCGCTAAACCGGTTCAGCTGAACATGGATCTTGCACCAATTGAGTTGGATAGTTTTATTGTCAATTCACTGATAGATCCTTTGACGCATTTGCTACGCAACGCAATGGCTCACGGAATTGAAGCTGCTGAACATCGTCAACAACAAGGCAAGCCTCTAACTGGGCAAATTCATATTTCGGCCGAGCAAGCTGAAGACCAGTTAATTATCCGTTTCAGTGATGATGGAGCAGGATTGGCCGAAGATAAAGTTCTGGCGAAAGCGAAACAGATGGGTATCAATATTAAGGATTTATCGGATAAACCCAACATTAGTGAATGGATTTTTCGAGCAGGCTTTTCAACCTCACAATCGGCGGATGCTATTTCCGGAAGAGGGGTTGGGCTGGATGTGGTAAAGCAACATGTAACCGATATGGGAGGAGACATTGAATTAGTTTCAAACCAAGGCAGAGGTTGTTGTTTCATCATCAAAATCCCCGTACTTCGTTCATTAATGGATGTGCAGTTGATCCGTATAAATGATCAAACTCTCGCATTGCCGTTAATTCATTTAATAGATAGTTATTTATGGGATAACGCCCGGGTTATTTGGTTGAATGGTAAGCAGTGGTTTATTACCGATGAAAATCAGCAAGTTCCGTTGATTGATATCAGTAGATTTCTACAATTGCCGTACATTGAACGTAATGAACAGTCAGCCCATATAGTTCTGGTCAATGTTGATAAACGCTTTTTTGCTTTTAGTGTGGATAGTTTGGCGGATCAGATGCAGTTGTTAATTAAATCTTTGCGCCCCCATTATCATCATATAAACGGTATTAAAGGCATTGCTATTTTGCCTGAGGGTGATTTGGCGCTGTTGCTGGAGCCAAGCAAATTATTAATGGCTTATGAAATGGATGGTGGCAACTAAAGATGTCCTCAAACTCCCATTCAGGCAAAGAAATTTACCAGGTGCTGTATCTCAATCATCAGCATTATGCCGTGCCGGTGCAGAGCATTATCAGTGTGTTGGCGCTGGAAAAAATACTTAGTTTGCCCGACACACCAAATTGGTTAACTGGCGTTGTGCATGTCCGTAATGCGATTGTTCCAGTTGTTAACTTAAGTTTCATATTCGAAGTTGATTCATTAGCTGATGAGTCTCGTCATCCTTTACTCGTTCTATTACGCCATCCGCATGACTCACAGCGTTGGCTCGCGCTTTGTGTAACCGATATCACTCAATTGATTGACACAGAGCAGTTAGCCGAAACGGGTTTAAGATCATCACCACATCCATGTGTGAAACATGTTGTCGATATTGATTCACAACCACTGTATTTGCTGGATATCAGTAAGCTATTTGAGCAATTAATGAAGGATCAAGGTTAAACAATGGCGATGGATGGACCCACGCGCATCATTGCAGTGATGAACCAAACGCATGATGTTGGTAAAACGACTATTACAGCAAATTTAGGTGTCATTCTCGCAGAAATGGGCTATCGGGTGCTCATGTTGGATTTAGATCCTCAAGCAGATTTAAGTCGACAGTTTGGGGTACCGGAATCACAATCCGGAATGGATAACTTGCTCAACGATACGAGTCGGGAAAGTGAGTTATTACTCCCTTTAAATGAACGTCTTTCACTCATTGCAGCGGGTCCTGAGCTCGATTTATTTGAGCAACAAAAACCTTCAGCAAAAATGGGCATTAAGCTGAAGCAATTACTTACTTCGACAATACAATCAGATATAGATATTATTCTGATAGATTGTGCGGCTATATCAGGTTTATTAGGAACCAATGCAGTATTGGCGGCAACCGATATGTTAATTCCGGTTTCTGCAGAACATGGAGCTTTACGCGGTATGATAAAAATGTTGCCGGTATTACAACGCGTTTCATTGTTGAGAGCAGAATCATTACGGTTATGGTTGTGTTTGAACAAATTGCCGGACGGCACTGACTTTGCTTATCAGTTTAGTAGTTTACTGATCCAGTATTTCCCCAAGCGAGTATTAAAAACCGTGATCTACGACAATGAGTCCGCTAACCCTGCTGATTACCAATCCTTGGCAAATGATTTGCTGATGGGAAGAGCCGACTGATGACTGAAAATGCGTTACGACACTATCAGCTTAACGAGACGGCTAAATTACAAGAACAAGATATAGCGCTGGTAGAACAGAATTTTGCTGTATTAATGGAGTTCAGTGATGCGTTAGCCGAACGTTTTTATCAACGCTTGTTTACCGAATACCCTGAGATCATGCCGTTATTTAAATCGGTAACAATTGAAGGACAGCATAAAAAGCTTTTGGCCTCCATGGTGTTGTTAATTCAACATTTACGTGACACGGAAATGATCGAGGATTACCTGCAAGGCTTGGGTGCCCGTCATCAACAATATGGTGTTGAGACATCCCATTTTGAGATGTTTATTGAAAACTGGTTGTCAGTAGTTGCCGAATTTGCAGATCAAAAGTGGGATGCGAAATTACAACAAGCTTGGCGAAATGTTCTTGAATATGTCGCTGAGTTGATGCAAAGCCCGACCCTTCATCCGGTTGAGCCCGACATTGATTACCCGCCAAACAAAAACGCTACACCAGAGCATGTACTTACTTCATTAGCTGTTGCACAAACGGCAACTCCAATGTTGATAATCGATTCACAATTAGTGATTCGCTATCTTAATGCTGCAGCCGAAAGTCTTTTCACTGCTCATCAAGACAACATTGAAAAGATGTTTCCTAAGGTAAAAATTGACAGTTTGATTGGGTATCAAATACAACATGTCATTGACAAGTTACCTTTTCCCAGCGATGTGTTCAGTAATTTTAACCAATTACCATGCAGTATTGATTTGCATAACGCCATTATTGATTTGAGATTAACTATTTCGGTTTTGTATCAAAAAGACGATGCGGTGGGTTTTTTGTTGGAATGTTACCCGCAAGCTGCTTCGACAAATAACAAGCTGTCAGCGGCAACAGTGAGTACTACAGCTACCGATCATTCCTCAACAGCTTTACCTGTTCTTGAAAAAGCCTTGCTTGAGGTTCAGCAGCACAATATTCATTTGACGAGCATGTTGCAGGAAATTGATGATGCTGTATTTGAAGCCAGTTTACTGGCATTAAACTGTTCTGTGGAAGCGGCAAAATTGGGTGAAGAAGCACGACAGTTGCGTGATTTTTCGATGGAGATTCGCATTCTGAACCAACAGCTTAGTCAGTTGCTGCAACCGTTAAAAATTCATTCCGGGCAACAGCAGCAACAGTTAAAAAACAGCCTTGACCTTGTTCAACAATTGCAACGGGATTTATTGCAGAATCAGCATTTACATCAAACCCAAAGTCACTATTCAATCGAACAGATAAGCCAACAACTGGCGAGACAAACAGACGCTCTGACGCAGCTTATTAATGTAATTAGTGCAAAACCCTCCTCATGAAAATAGAAGTTTGGCACAGCCATTGCTATTCAATCCTTAGAAAGCCGTTTTTAGCACGGTTCACCAGTGTTTAAGGAAAAAATATGACACAGTTGCTGACCCTTCCCTCTATTAATGTTGCCAGTAGCAATAATGCCGATAAATCGGTTACGTCTGTGGGTAGGGATAATGAGGCTTTTGCATCTGAACTAGACCGTCGGGTCAATGACACACAATCACGTGGAGATGAGAAAACCGTCAAAGCGGATTCTACCCATGTATCTAAAGCAGAAGATAAAACGGCTAAAGCGGAAAAGCCGGAAGCAAAAGACGGCAAAAAGTTGCCGCCGGAAAAGTCCGATACTGACGCTGATAAATTGAATGGTGAGGCAACGCCAAAAATTATTGAAGAAACCAACCCTCTGTCGGTTGTATCAAGCACAGCGACAACTGATGTCAAAATTGATAAAAACGCGGCTGAACTTGCTCCGACTGTAAACAAAACAATTTATCCAACAATTTCAAATGATGTCACCAAATCCATTCAGGTTGGTCAGGGACAATCAAATACTACAGAATCTACAGCTACTTCAATCCGTGCTGACATTCTTCAAGCTTTGCAAAAGCAAGGCTCAGAAGGTGAATCCGTTGCCACTGAAAAATTTAAATCGATGATGCAAAACGCGGGTAAAATGCCACAACAAACCAATGTTATCAGTGCAGAAGTGATTGCGTCCATGCGTCAACTAGAGCCGCAAACGGAACGAAGTTCAGCCACAACATTGACTACTCCTTTGGTTTTCTCAACAACGACGGGGGCTGCAACATCAGTTGTGGGGGCTGCCAGTGTTGCTAGTGCAGCTTTAGCATTGGATATTCAACCGCAATTGAATAATGCGGCCTGGGCTAGGGTAATGAGCAGTCGGGTTGTATGGATGGCGCGAGAAGGAGTCCAGCAAGCTGAATTAAGACTCAATCCTGCTCATCTTGGGCCGGTAGAGGTTAGGCTGAGCATGCAGAATGACCAAACAAGCGTCACTTTTATTGCTTCGAATGCTGCAGCAAGAGATGCGTTAGAGCAGGCTCTGCCAAGATTACGTGAAAGCTTTATCGAAAACGGTTTAGCACTCAATAATGCCGAAGTCAGTCACCAGGAGCAATCTTCGCAAGGCTCTAAGCAAGATGAACAATTAGGAGAAGGAAGTAATACGGCTCAAGTTATTGTTGAAATGGACGATAATGGTGATGAAAGTACACATTTATCGGACGATTCAACAGATAATAGTGTTGGTGTCAGTGTATTTGCTTAATAATTATAATAACGATGGACTTAGATTGGAGAGTGCGACGTGTTTAAGTTAGAGAACTATTCGCTAAGAAAACGTATGTATATCGTTGCCGGCTTAGGCATTATCGGTTTATTACTGCTGGCAGGCTTGATGTTCTACATGGAACTTAATGAGTTTAGCTCAACGCAACAGCTTAAAGTTGTCGCAGGATTTGTTGTTATCGGCAGTATTTTTATCATGTTTATGGCCCACGTCATCGGGCGTTTTGGTGATAAACGGGCCACTACTCTGGTGAATGGCATCCAGAATATTAAAAAAGGTGATCTGACGCAGAAGGTTGCCATTTCCGGTAAAAGTGATTTCAGCTGGATGGCGTTTGAATTGGACAGCGCCCGTAAAAATGTCGCAAATCTGGTGCACACCTTAATTGGCGGCGTCAGCCAATTGAACACCGCTACACAGAACATGGCTGCTATCAGTAAAGAAACGGTTAGTGGCGTATTAAAGCAACAAGAAGAAACTGATCAAGTTGCCACAGCCATGAATGAAATGACCGCTTCTGTTCAGGAAGTTGCACGAACAGCGACTAATGCTGCCGAGGCGGCTCGGAATGCTGATAATGAAGCTAAAGCTGGTAAGCAAGTAGTATTGGAAACTATGCGCTCAATCGATACCTTAGCAAGTGAAGTTGAAAAAGCTGCCGTTACTTTAAGTGAACTGGAAGCGGATATCGGTAATATCGGCGCGATTGTTGATGTTATTCGTGGCATTACTGAACAAACCAATCTATTGGCATTAAATGCGGCGATTGAAGCTGCTCGTGCAGGTGAACATGGTCGTGGCTTTGCTGTTGTTGCAGATGAAGTCCGTACCTTGGCTGCCAGAACACAATCTTCAACCCACGAGATTGAAGAGATGGTGGAACGCTTACAGCAAGGCGCTCGTGCTGCAGTAAAAGTCATGAATGAAAGTCGTGAAAGTGCCAAAACCAGTGTGCAGAAAGCAGCCAGTGCAGGTTCTGCTCTTGATTCGATCACTGCGATGATCTCTACAATGGATGAAATGAGCACTCAGATATCAAATGCTGCAAACGAGCAAAGTTCCGTTGCGGAGGATATCAACCGCGGTATCGTGAATATCAGTCAGATCGCTGATCATACCGCAGATGGCGCCAGAGCAACTTCCGAAGCGGTGGATACATTAAGCAGCCTGTCAGCTCAGTTACAGGATGCTTCTTCTAAATTTAAAGTTTAACGGGTAGAAGAATAATTATTAAACCCGCTCTTGTAGCGGGTTTTTTATATGACCTTCTTAAACAGCAATAAGTCTTAGCGTAACTCGTTTTCAATCTCAATCAGCTTTTGCATCGGGTCTGCGGCGCCAGTAATCGGACGGCCAATAACAAGATAATGACTTCCTGCTTGAATGGCTTGAACGGGCGTCATAATGCGGTGTTGATCACCTTTGGCACTTCCAGCTGGACGAATACCTGGCGTGACTAATTGAAACTGGCTGCCCAATTCTGCTTTTAACATGGCAGTTTCATGTGCTGAACAAACTACACCATCCAAGCCGTTATCTGCAGCCATTACGGCAAGGCGTAACACGGTTTCAGGAATGGTACCCTGCAGGCCAATAGTCTCAAAAGTTTCCTGATCCATGCTGGTAAGTAAAGTGACACCAATCAACAATGGTGCATCGTGATTGCTACCAATTGCTTCACGTGCCGCAGACATCATTGCCGGGCCACCAAGCGTATGGACATTCATCATCCATACTCCCAGGTCGGCTGCTGCAGCACAGGCTTTGGCAACCGTATTTGGAATATCGTGATATTTCAAATCCAGAAAAATATCAAAGCCTTTTTGCTGGAGATTTCTTACAATTTCCGGCCCGCTTATAGTGAATAGCTCTTTGCCGACTTTAAGCCTACAACGTGTCGGGTCTAATTGTTCCGCCATTGCAAGAGCGGCATTTGCATCGGAATAATCCAGTGCAACGATAATATTCGATTGAGACATACGGGGTTCCACTAACAAAATTGAACGTTGATCCTACCTTAACTGTTAATGATTTGCGTCTGAATTCACTGGAACGCCGGTGATAATGCTATCCTGTGCGCCAATTTTTGATGAGTTTACACCATGAAATTTGCTACATCAGCCCAGGACGGACTCGCTCGACGCGGGCAACTTAGTTTTGATCGAGGCACCATTGAAACGCCGGCTTTTATGCCTGTTGGTACCTATGGTTCAGTTAAAGCCATGACACCGGAAGAAGTTAAGGCAACAGGTGCTGAGATTATTCTTGGTAATACCTTTCATCTGATGTTGCGTCCTGGCACTGATGTTATTCAGCGGCATGGTGACTTACACGACTTTATGCGCTGGGATAAACCTATCCTGACTGATTCGGGTGGCTTTCAGGTATTTAGTCTGGGCGATCTGCGCAAAATAACTGAACAAGGTGTGCATTTTCGTTCTCCGGTCAGTGGCGACAAAGTATTTATGGGACCGGAAGAGTCTATGGCGGTACAACGAGCTTTAGGCAGTGATATCGTGATGATCTTCGATGAATGCACACCTTATCCTGCTGATGAAAAGACAGCTGCCATTTCCATGCGTTTATCTTTACGCTGGGCGGCGCGAAGTAAAATCGCACATGGTGATAACCCATCCGCATTATTTGGAATTGTTCAGGGCGGTATGCATGAAGCTTTACGTGATGAATCGCTAGCCGGTCTGACGGAAATTGGTTTTGATGGCTATGCCATAGGCGGTTTATCCGTTGGCGAACCAAAAGAAGACATGCTGCGAATTCTGCATCATCTGAGCGACAAAATGCCGACTGATAAACCACGCTATTTAATGGGTGTTGGCAGACCGGAAGATTTGGTTGAGGCGGTTTGTCTTGGCGTAGATATGTTTGATTGCGTGATGCCAACTCGCAACGCCCGAAATGGACATTTGTTTGTACATGAAGGCGTGATCAAGATCCGTAACAGTCGTCATAAAACTGACACAGGTCCGCTGGATCCTTACTGTGATTGTTACACTTGCAAGAATTACAGCCGCGCCTATCTGCATCACTTAGATCGTACAGGTGAAATGCTCGGTCCGCGCCTGAATACCATTCATAATCTGCATTATTATCAACGTTTAATGCAACAACTTAGAACGGCAATTGAGTCGGGCACTTTGCAACAGTTTCGACAGTCTTTCTATGCAATGCGCCAACAACAGCCCCAATAACGCAAACGGCTATCAGCCAGAAGTTGGCTGTGGCATAATCACAGTCTTTTATTTGTCAGTTTAGAGGAAACACGATGGATTTTCTGATTTCACCGGCTTTTGCTGAAGCTGCGGCGTCACAATCTGGCTCACCAGGCTTGTTGGATTTCGCCTTTCCAATCATTTTATTAGTATTGTTTTATGTGATGTTGATTCGTCCTCAACAAAAACGTGCTAAAGCCCACCGCACCATGCAGCAAGCCTTGGCTAAAGGTGATGAAGTTGTCACTGACGGTGGTTTGATGGGAAAAATTAATGACATTAACGACAACGCGATCAACCTGCAAATCTCCGATACGGTTGAAGTAAAAGTGCGTCGTGAATCAATCAATTCTGTGCTTCCTAAAGGCACATTGAAAAAACTGTAATGAAAAGAGGCTGCCTGCGAGCAGCCTTTTTGATATCTGGATCTTAAGATGAACCGATACCCCCTCTGGAAAAACCTATTGGTTGTGGCCGTCATTGTCATCGCCATTATCTATGCTATGCCAAATCTCTTTGGTGATGATCCTGCGGTACAGGTTTCTGCTAGCAGACAAAATACTGTTGATTTGCAACTAGCCAATGAAATTGAATCAACGCTGAAACAAGCAGAAATTCCCTACAAAGGCGTAGTGCTTGAAGAAAATCGTTTATTGATTCGTTTCAGTGAAGCAAATGATCAGCTTAAAGCGCGTGAACTGATTCAACAAAGCCTCAGTGCCGATGATTACATTGTGGCGTTAAATCTTGCGCCCAATACACCACCCCTCTTGCGGTCTTTGGGTGCAAAGCCAATGAATCTTGGTTTGGATTTACGTGGCGGCGTGCATTTCCTGATGGAAGTGGACATGGACACAGTATTAAAACAAACACTTGAAAGTTATGGCAGCGATATTCGAATTTTGCTTCGCGATAAGACAATTCGTTACACGCAGGTGAATGTGAATGGGGATGTCTTAACCTTCGGGTTTCGTGAAGAAGCTGACCGTGATGCGGCTATTCGGGAAATCAATCGTGAACATAACGAAATCAATGCAGTAATAGACGAAAATGCGGATCGTCCAACGGTAGCGATTCGGCTAAATGAAGCTACCGTTCGTGAAACGCAAAGTTTGGCATTACAGCAAAATATTACGACTTTACGTAATCGCATTAATGAACTGGGTGTGGCTGAGCCAACGGTTCAACAGCAAGGACAAGAGAGAATTGTTGTTCAATTACCAGGAGTTCAGGATACGGCTCAAGCGAAAAAGATCCTTGGCGCGACTGCAACATTGGAATTTCGCTTAGTTGATTTTGAAAATGATGTTCAAGACGCGATAAACGGCCGTGTCCCTGCTAATTCAGAACTGTTCTATCATCGTGATGGCAGACCTTATCTGTTACACAAACGCGTCATGTTGACCGGCGAACACGTTATTAATGCTGCTTCAACAATTGATGGTCAAACTGGCTCGCCAGCTGTATCGGTGACCTTGGATGGTAAAGGTGCCCGAATCTTCAGCAATATTACCCGTGACAATATCGGTAACCCAATGTCAGTGGTATTTATTGAGTCAAAAATTGAAACTCAGATAATCAATGGTGAAGAAGTCAGTGTACGGCGTCAGCTACCGGAAATTATCAGCGTTGCGACTATCCGTGATCAGTTGGGTAAGAAGTTCCAGATCACTGGTTTAGATGGTACGACCGAAGCGCGTGATTTAGCCTTGTTGCTCCGTGCGGGTGCATTAGCTGCGCCTATTGATATTGTTGAAGAACGCACTGTCGGCCCGAGCCTCGGACAGGAAAACATTGATCAGGGTTTTGCTTCGGTAATGATTGGTTTTGCTCTGGTGCTGGTCTTTATGATCATCTGGTATCGGGTGTTTGGCGCGGTGGCCAACTTGGCTCTTGCAGCCAATCTGGTGTTAATTGTTGCGTTGTTGTCGATGTTACAAGCCACACTGACCATGCCTGGTATTGCTGGTATTGTTTTGACGGTAGGTATGGCGGTTGATGCCAATGTGCTTATTTTTGAGCGTATTCGTGAAGAGTTGAGAATGGGTAACAGCCCACGTGCCAGTATTGATGCCGGTTACGCTAAAGCATTTTCTACTATCGCCGATGCGAATATTACGACATTGATCGCTGCAATCGTATTGTTTGGTTTTGGTACCGGTACTATCAAAGGCTTTGCTGTTACTCTTACGCTAGGTATTTTGACGTCGATGTTTACCGCTATTGTTGGTACTCGCATGGTTATTAACCTTATTTATGGTCGCCAACAACGACCTAAATTGTCTATTTAATTAAGGCTTGTGTCATGCATTTATTGAGCAAAGAAACAAACATTAATTTCGTTGGAATACGCAAGTTTGCATTAGCATTTTCAGCTATCTTGTTAATTATTTCGGTTTATTCAATCGTCACAAATAGTCTGAATTTTGGTATCGACTTTACCGGCGGCACCATGATTGAAGTCGGCTATCCTCAACCCGTCGATTTGGGCGAGATTCGAACTACCCTGGAGCAAGGTGGTTATGAAGATGCGATGGTACAAAATTTCGGTTCGCTAACTGAAGTTTTGATTCGCCTTCCAGTGATTGAAACCGAAAATATGGCTGAAATTAGTAACCAAGTCGTTGCGCTATTACAGTCAGAACAAACTGAAGCTATTGAAGTAAGAAGGGTCGAGTTTGTCGGGCCACAAGTAGGTGAAGAGCTTGCTGAAGATGGTGGTTTGGCAATGGTATATGCCTTAATTGGTATCCTTATCTACGTGGCATTACGTTTTGAATATCGTTTTGCTATAGCGTCAGTACTGGCCTTGGTTCATGACGTTGTCATTACAGTGGGTTTTTTCTCTTTATTCCGTCTGGATTTTGATCTGACGGTGTTGGCAGCCATCTTGGCAGTTATCGGTTACTCTCTTAATGACACCATCGTTGTCTTTGACAGGATTCGGGAAAGCTTTTTGAAAATGCGTAAAGCCGAACCATTGGAAGTCATTAATACTTCTATTAACGCCACGTTAGGTAGAACAATCATGACATCTATGACTACCTTATTGGTTGTCTTGTCATTATTTATTTTTGGTGGTGAAGTAATCCATGCTTTTGCAACGGCGTTGATGATTGGGATTTTAGTGGGTACCTATTCATCTATTTATGTTGCAGGTACGGCCGTGCTGTTAATGGGCGTTACAAAAACCGACCTGATGCCGCCAGAGAAAGATGATGGCGAAGAAGTTAATCCTGATGGAAGTCAGGTGTGATGATTGAGGAGGCCCGCTATGCGGGCCTTTTTTATCGGTAATTTTTGGCTGGTATAGATTGGATGTAATCATCCCGTTGACTGCGAGCATTTTCTATCGATACAACATTATCTGAGACTGGATGTTCTTCGTTATGTTGCGTTTCAACTTTGAGTATACGCAAACCTTCGTAGTTACTTTGATAGCTCATAAATGTGGCAAATTCCTCCAAGCCTTGTCTGATTTGCCTTAGGTCTAATTCCAATGCTTTATTTTTCATTAGATTCACTCAGTATTTAGTAAAAGTATTAGCGGCCCTCCTTCGGGAATCTTGAGTCAAATTACCATGTATGAATTTCAAAGTGGTTCATATCAACCATTTTTTAGACAAGAAGAAATGCTAATACTTTACATGTGACGTTAAGTTATTGATATATATGGTGTTAATTGTTTTCCGATGGGGTTTGGTGGGATAAATTCCTTAGTTGTTAAGGATTTTTCTGATTATCAAAGACATCTAAGTAAGTATCTTGGAGATGGTTTTGTAATGTAAGGAGAGATGAATGAAACACATAAAAAAATATGGCTTATTCCTGGCCTTTGCTTGGCCACAGTGGACAGTGGCCAGCGAAATTGATGTCACGATGCACTATGTCGGACCAACCGATGGCCAAGTATGGCTGGGAGTTCAACAGGGAATTGAAGAAGCTAATTTGCAAGGTGGCTTTTTAGGTCAGAAGTATCAAGTAAAAGTTGTTGAGCCAAATGAGCTAGAGTCGACCAATGTTGAAACGGTCGTCTTACTGGCAACGGATGATGATTACATCATGAAAGTTGCTCAATCAGATAAGTTTGCTGCCATACCAGTTATCAATCTCATTTCGAGTTCTGATGCGTTGCGTGATGTCTGTTTACCAAATTTATTGCATGTGACGCCGAGTGAAAGCATGCGTGCAGATGCGCTGGCCCAATGGCAAGAAAAGAATTCAGATAAGCCTGCTAAGGTTCAAAGTTGGCACGAAGATTTTGTGAAATTTGCGGCAAGTCAATTGAATAATCGTTTTGAGAAAAACCAAGGCGAAGAGATGACCGATGACGCATGGGCGGGGTGGGCTGGAACCAAAATGGTCGCCGATTCAGTAGTACAAACCATGCAATATGATGCCGCATTTATGTTGAATCATCTTAAAAACGATCTGGTGTTTGATGGTCAAAAAGGAGATAACACAAACTTTCGTGAAAACGGACAGTTACGTCAAATCCTTTTAATGGTTGATAACGATAATAAAATTGTTGCTGAAGCACCGCTTCGTGGTTTTGAAGGTGGTTTAGATAGCCTCGGCAAAGTAACATGCAAGTAATGCGAGAAATATTAAGGAGAACGATGAATGAAATTTAAAACCCTTTTACTAAGCTCAATGATTTTGGCAAGTACTGCTGCAGCAGCAGAACCGACCCACCGTTTGTTTGCAACAAACGAAAGAGATAATACCGTCAGCGTTATTGATTCTCGTACCAATAAAGTTGAAGCCACTATTGATGTAGGTCAGCGTCCCCGTGGTATCGGTTTATCACCAGATCAAAAACATCTGTATGTCGCTATCAGTGATGATAACGCCATCGCAGTTGTCGACGTAAATACGTTAGAAGTGCTAAGAACACTCGATTCTGGTGATGATCCTGAAACATTTGGTGTCAATCCAGTTAATGGACACATTGTTATCTCCAATGAAGATGATGGTGAAGCGACCTTCCTTGATCCGAAAAGTAACGAAAAATTAGCTGTTGTTAAAGTTGGGATTGAACCTGAAGGTGTTGCTGTTTCTCCAAATGGTAAATATGCCTTGGTTACCAGCGAATCAAGCAATATGGTGCATATCATCGATACCAGCAGTTATGAATTGGTTGCAAATTTAGTGGTTGCTGCCCGTCCTCGTGGTCTAGCATTTAACAGTGACGGTAGTCTGGCCTATGCGACTAGTGAAATTGGTAACGAAGTGGCCATCATTGATATGGAAACTTTGAAAATCACCAAGAAAGCACCGATTGATGTAGAAGAATCTAAGCCGATGGATATCAAAGTAAGCCCTGATGACACAATGTTATATGTCACCACAGGTCGTGGTAACTCAGTTGCCTTCTTGGATGCGAAAACGCTGGAATTAAAAGGTAATGTTCCAGTGGGTAACCGGGTTTGGGGTTTGGATATCTCTAAAGATGGTTCGACGCTTTATACCGCGGATGGGGTAAGTGGAACAGTTTCTGTTGTCGATACCGCGAAAATGGAGCGAATTGAGACTATTAAAGTCGGAGCATTCCCTTGGGGAGTAGTTCTGGACGACTAGTTTCTGAAACATAGAAAATTAAAACCCGGCGACGTAATGCGTTGTCGGGTTTTTTTTATGGATGAAAATCAAACAATGACAAGAAAAATTTTGTGAACGATTGCTGACGCGCTATGATGCCGCACATGAAATTGATACTGCGATTTACGGATATTTGCCTGTTCAGATCTGGACCAGATAGTCTTCCAGCGAATAATCAACTAATGCAATTGGTATTGTTGGCCTATTTTTGTGTCAGCGTATTAATTAATCAGATTGATATGTCTCTGCGGATCAGCTTATGGTCAGGGATTAGTGATCTGCTTGTTTTAATGACCTTCCTCTATTTATTACTTCGGTTCAATCATTTCTTGCCGCGCTATCAACAGACTTTGATGGCTATGGCGGGTACTGGCAGTCTGTTAGGATTGCTGGCTATGCCATTGTTATGGGCATTTCATCAGTATGCAGAGCAATCCGATACGGCAAATTTTATTTTGTTTGCACTGATGCTGGTGATGTTTTGGAGCTTGATGATTACCGCGCATATTATTCGTCGTACCCTCGAAACATCTGCTCCAAAAGCGGTTGCTTTAACTGTTTTATATGTATTTGTCGCCATCATTTTCAATGGCCTAGTCATGTCTGGGGTGGCTTAAATGCATATTCATATATTAGGCATCTGCGGCACATTTATGGGCGGACTGGCTTTATTAGCCCGAGAACGTGGTTTTACAGTTTCCGGTTCGGATGCCAATGTTTATCCACCAATGAGTGATCAGTTAGCAGCTGCCGGTATCGACGTTATGCAAGGCTATTTTGCTGAACATCTGCAACCAGCACCCGATATGGTAGTGATGGGCAATGCGATGTCTCGTGGAAATCCTGCAGTAGAGTATGTTCTCAACCAAGGATTACCCTATATTTCTGGACCACAATGGCTGGCGGAAAATATTCTGGTTAATCGCTGGGTTTTAGCGGTATCAGGTACCCACGGTAAAACAACAACCAGCAGTATGTTGGCCTGGATTCTTGAATATGCTGGCATGCAGCCCGGTTTTTTGATCGGTGGGGTGCCGGGTAATTTTGGTCAATCTGCCGCTATCGGTAATACGCCTTTTTTTGTGATTGAAGCCGATGAATATGACACGGCTTTTTTTGATAAACGCAGTAAGTTTGTCCATTATCGTCCACGCACTTTGGTAATTAATAATCTGGAATTTGATCATGCGGATATCTTTGCTGATTTAGCTGCCATACAAACTCAGTTTCATCACTTGATTCGCACTGTGCCTGCTGAAGGACTGGTGATCACACCATGTGGTGTTCCTGCCATTGAACAGGCTCTGGAACGTGGCTGTTGGACACCCAGACAGACTTTGGATGGTATAGAGGCAGACTGGCAATTAACTGAAATGGCTGAAGATGGCCATTGTTTCACCGTGCAGTATCAGCAGCACAGTGCACAGGTGAACTGGTCATTACTTGGCAAACATAATGTTAATAATGCCTTGGCGGCAATAGCTGCCGCACATCATGTCGGTGTAACTGTTGAACATGCCTGTGAAGCATTAAATCAGTTTAAAGGGGTTAAGCGTCGTCTTGAACTGCGTGGTGAACGGCACGGCATCAAAGTCTATGATGATTTTGCTCATCATCCAACGGCGATTGCCACAACATTACAAGGCTTGCGTGCCAATATTGGTAATCAACGATTGATTGCCGTATTAGAGCCACGTTCCAATACGATGAAAATGGGCGTTCATGAACAGACTTTAGCCGCCTCACTAGAAGCGGCTGATAAGGTTATCTTGTATCAGGATCCACAGTTAACCTGGTCGTTAGACAGTATTCAACAACAACTGGGTGACACCTCAGTCTTGCATCGAAGCATTGATGATGTCGTTGCTCAATTGGTCAGTCAAAGCAAATCTGGCGATCATATTGTTGTAATGAGCAATGGTGGTTTCGGCGGTATACATCAAAAAATTCTGGATGCATTGGACAATGACTGATCCTCAGCAAATTGCGTTAGCTATTACTGGCGCGTCAGGCGCGCCTTATGCCAAACGTTTATTGGAGCAATTGTTGCTACAGGGAATAACAGTACATCTGATGATTTCCGCTGCTGGGCGGATTGTATTAGCGGATGAACTGGACTGGAAATTACCAGCACGCGCTGCCGATGCGACAAAAGTCTTAGTCACACAATTTGGCTGTCAACCTGAACAATTAAAGCTTTATGGAGAGCAGCAATGGTCATCGCCACTTGCCAGCGGCTCGCATTCAGTTCCGACGATGATTGTCTGTCCCTGCACCATGGGAACACTGTCGGCAATCGCTTGTGGCGGCAGCGATAATCTGATTAATCGTGCCGCGGATGTCATGATTAAAGAGCAACGCAAATTAATCGTTGTTCCAAGAGAAGCACCATTCTCACCAATTCATCTGGAAAATATGCTGAAACTTTCTCGACTGGGTGTATGTATCATGCCCCCCAATCCCGGTTTTTATTTTCGGCCGCAGACTCTCGAAGATATTGTTGATTTTGTGGTGGCCAGAATTCTTGATCAAGCCTCAATAAAACACCAGTTGATGCCACGCTGGGGCGAATAATTAGCGGCCGGAATACAGGGCCATAAACTAAGTCGCGTATAATGCCCGCAGAGCCAAAATTCGGAAAATAGCATGTCAGATATTGAAATCGCCCAACAAGCCACAATGCAGAATATTACCGAGATCGCCACGCAAAAATTAGGTTTGCAGGTCGATGATCTGGATAGCTACGGCCGTTATAAAGCCAAAGTATCTCTGCAGGTGATGGACGATTTGGCAACAAAGCCCGATGGTAAATTGATTCTGGTTACTGCCATCAGCCCAACACCAGCAGGTGAGGGCAAAACCACCACAACTATTGGATTAAGTGACGCGCTCAACCGAATTGGCAAACAAGCTACGGTTTGTGTTCGTGAACCCTCTATGGGCCCTTGCTTTGGATTGAAAGGTGGCGCTGCGGGCGGTGGTTATTCGCAGGTGGTGCCGATGGAAGATATCAATCTGCACTTTACCGGTGATTTTCACGCTATCGCTGCGGCACATAACTTGTTGGCAGCAATGATTGATAACCATATTCATCATGGCAATGCACTGCAATTGGATACCCGCAAGATCACCTGGCAACGGGTGGTCGATATGAACGATAGGGCATTGCGTCAGATCACGATAGGTATGGGGGGGCCTGCCAATGGTTTTGTGCGTGAAGACAGCTTTGATATTGTGGTTGCCTCCGAAGTTATGGCGATTTTCTGTCTGGCATCCTCTTTATCCGAATTAAAACAGCGGCTCGGCAATATATTGATTGGTTATTCAATTGATGGCACGCCAAGATATGCCAGTGATTTAAATGCTCATGGAGCCATGACTGCGCTGCTAAAAGATGCGATTAAACCGAATCTGGTACAGACGTTGGAAAATAATCCAGCGTTTGTCCACGGTGGACCTTTCGCCAATATTGCACACGGCTGCAATTCGGTCATTGCCACCAAAATGGCGTTAAAGCTCAGTGATTATGTGGTGACCGAGGCAGGCTTTGGTGCCGACTTGGGGGCTGAAAAGTTCATTGATATCAAATGCCGTAAAGCCGGTATCCGTCCTGATCTGGCGGTAGTTGTCGCCACGGTAAAAGCATTGAAATATCACGGTGGTGTTAATGTCCCAGATCTGGCAGCGGAAAATCTCACGGCACTTGAGAAGGGACTGACCAACCTGCGTAAGCATTTACATAATTTACAAAACGAGTTTGGTCTGGAATGTGTGGTGGCGATAAACCATTTTATTCAGGACACGGATGCAGAAATTGCATTGATTAAAGAGGCTGTTGAAGCCATGGGGGCGACGGCTGTTCTGGCCCGACACTGGGCTGAAGGTGGTGCGGGAGCTGAGTTACTGGCTCGGACAGTTGTTGAAAAATTAGAGAAACCGGGTAAATGCGAACTGCTGTATAGCGATAGTGCAACGTTGTGGGACAAAATTAATGCTGTTGCCATGAGATTGTATGGCGCTAATGAAGTGATTGCCGACAAAAAAGTACTGAAAAAACTGGGCGAATTTCAATCGCTGCATGGTGATATGCCGGTATGTATGGCAAAAACACCTTATTCGTTTAGTAGCGATCCCAGCTTACGCGGGGCCCCTGACCAACATACATTGACCATTCGGGATGTGCGTTTATCACGAGGCGCAGGCTTTATTGTCGTGCTTTGCGGCGATGTGATGACTATGCCCGGTCTGCCTAAAATTCCTGCGGCAGAGCGAATCGATATTGATGATAAAGGTGTGATCAGTGGTTTGTTCTGATTAATCGGAACTGCGCAGGCTGAAATAAAGCATCAATCCACCCCAAAGCCCCAGAACCCAGCTGAGCACCGGCATGCCGGCCAACATATTGGATGAATAACCATCCAGCCCTTTAATTATCGCTGCACCCACTATAAAGGCTGCACCACTGACTGCGGTGGCAGTTCGATAACTGGAATGACGAACTTCACGGCGGATCTTTTCCAAATCCTGTGATGATAATTGCATATGCAATTGTCCAGCCTGAGCTTGTTTGGTTAAATCATGCAGCATTCTGGGCAATGTCGGTAAAGTCTCAGCCCAGGTCGGTACTTCTTTCTGCAGCGATTTGACTGCTGCTTGCCAGCCAAGCTTTTCTTTCATCCATTGTTCCAGAATGGGTTTGGCGGTTTGCCATAAATCCAGATCGGGATAGAGGTCACGTCCCAGTCCTTCAATATTCAACAGTGTTTTTTGCAGTAACACCAGTTGTGGTTGGATCTGCATATTAAAGCGTCGGGCAGTCTGAAACAGTCTCAACAAAAGCTGTCCGAATGAAATCTCTTTCAATGGACGGGCAAAAATGGGCTCGCAGACACTGCGAATGGCCGATTCAAATTCATCCATCCGTGTTTCTGCCGGAACCCAGCCTGACTGGATATGCAGTTCGGCCACCCGGCGATAATCATGGTTGAAAAACGCCAGAAAGTTTTCCGCCAGATAACGCTGATCATCAGGTGACAGAGTGCCCATAATGCCAAAATCAATGGCGATATAACGCGGTAACTGGGGATTGCTGACATCGACAAGAATATTGCCTGGGTGCATATCAGCATGAAAGAAACTGTGTCTGAATACCTGGGTAAAGAAAATCTCCACCCCGATAGTGGCAAGCAATTCCAAATCGATATTATGTTGTTTCAATAACGCGATATTACTTATCGGCGCGCCGAATACCCGTTCCTGCACCAGCAGGTTAGGTTTGGTTAATGACCAGTAAACTTCGGGAACATACAATAAGCGTTCATCAGCAAAATGTCGTTTAAGCTGTGACGCGGATGCCGCTTCACGTAACATATCCAGTTCATCAAACAGATTTTTTTCCAGCTCGGCAACCACCTCACGAGGACGTAGACGTTTGCCTTCAGACCAGTATTTTTCCGCTAAACCAGCCAGTGTATAAAGCAGGTCGACATCACGGCGAATAACTTTCTCAATACCAGGACGGACTAATTTTAGAATGACCTGCTTTCCATCAGCCAACGTAGCGGCATGTACTTGAGCGATTGACGCAGAGGCCAGGGGATCAGCATCAATATGACTGAAAATACGTTCTGGTTCGCCTTCTTCATAGGCAGCGTGAATAAGTGCTAATGCAATATCGTTAGGGAAGGGCGCAACTTGATCCTGCAGTTTGGCCAGTGAATCAGCGATATCTTCCGGTAATAAATCACGGCGGGTAGAAAGGATTTGACCAAACTTGACAAAAATTGGTCCTAAATCCTGCAACGCCAGACGAATTCGCTCGCCTCTAGGCAAGTCGGCTTTATGACGCCAGCGATAAGGTGAAAACCAGCTCAGGAAACGATAGGGGCGGAAAAAGTGTATTGCCAGAATTAGTTCGTCGAGACGATGTCGGCCCAAAACATGATTTATCTGCAATAAACGTCCGAATTGACTGAGTTTCATGTTTTTTTCTCGATAATGTTTTGCAGTCGTTTGATTCGGGCTTCCAGTCTATCGGCATCGGCACGAAGCACATCCACATGTTGCATAAATCGCGCTGTTTGCGATTTGTCGGGTAAATAGTGACTTTCTTCTCTGAGATATTCCGCCACACTTTGTTCGAATTCCGAGCGATTGTATTTCAACCAGTCAAAGCCTCGACGTAGACTTTGGGCTAATGGATAAGCCAATGTATCACCGGTTAATCGAGCGAGTTGCTGTTCCCAGTCGAAATCAAAGTGTTGTTGCCAGTCCTGTAATTGTTTAGCGAACTGGACATCACCGAGGATCTGAATCTCGTTGGAAAATAGGCTGTCTGGTTGCTGTAAAAGTTTCAGCAAGGCAAAACTATCTGCTTTGATCATTAAATCAGCGACATGTTCTTCGGCCATTTCTAATAGAATTTGGTCATCGGTAAATCTTGCGATAACAGCAATATTAAGATTAGTGATATCAATGCGAATACTGCGTTTGGCAAAGCGCTGAAGTTGTTTATGGCTTTCCATATCAAAGCGCAATGCATGATTCAATGCCATTTCAAGCGGCTTTAACAACAGGCTCATGACTTAGAATTTATAACCACTGTGTAACGCCACAATGCCCGCAGACATATTGATAAAGTCCACACGCTCAAAGCCGGCATCTTCCATCATTTTTTTCAGACTAGGTTGATCAGGGTGCATGCGAATTGATTCGGCCAGATAGCGATAACTTTCGGCATCATTGGTAAACAGTTTGCCAAGTGCCGGTAGCACTTTGAATGAGTAGGTATCGTAAAGTGGGGTTAACCAGCTGGCAGGTTGGGAGAATTCCAGTACCATTAATTTTCCACCTGGTTTGAGTACTCTTAACATTGAGGCGAGTGCTTTATCTTTATCGGTGACATTACGCAGGCCAAAGGCGATGGTGATGCAATCAAAGGTGTTATCAGGAAACGGCAATGCTTCAGCATTGGCCTGAACATATTCAATATTGCCGGCTTTACCAAGGTCAGTCAGACGATCACGACCAACATTGAGCATGGAAGCATTAATATCAGCCAACACTACTTTACCGGTTGGTCCAACCATTTCGGCGAACTTGGCAGTCAAATCACCGGTACCACCGGCAATATCCAGCACTTTAGCGCCTCGCCGCACATTGCTGTTATGCAAGGTAAATCGTTTCCAAAGCCTGTGAATGCCCATTGACATCAAATCATTCATTAAGTCATAGCGACCAGCGACAGAATGAAATACTTCGGCGACATGTTTGGCTTTTTCATTGGTCGGAACCTGCTTAAAGCCAAAATGTGTAGTGTTATTGTCTTCCATAAGTCCCTCAGGCGTCTTGCTGACGTTCATAACCTTCAGCCATCAACTTTTCCAGGTAGGTTTGCCAGTACTCATCCTGATGCATGGAAAGCTCATAAAGATAATCCCAGCTGAACAACCCACTGTCATGACCATCATCGAAATAAATTTTAATGGCGTAATGGCCAACTGGCTCAATATTGCTGATGCCAACCTTTTCCTTTTGCACCTGCAATACTTCCTGCCCCGGTCCATGTCCCTGAACCTCGGCGGAAGGCGAGTGGACCCGCAGAAACTCGGCAGATAGCAAATAGTGCTGATCACCGTAAACTAACTCCAGTTTACGGGATTGTTTATGCAGTTGAATTTCACTTGGCAGTGGAGCCTGGCTCATAAAAGTCCTTTAAAGAATATAGCGTGACAGGTCTTCATCCTGCACCAGCTCTGACAGCTGCTGACTGACATAATTTTCATCAATGACAAATTTTTGTCCTGATTCTTCACCAGCCTCATAGGAAATATCTTCAAGTAGCCTTTCAAGCAATGTATGTAAACGACGTGCACCGATGTTTTCGGTCTTTTCATTGACTTGCCAGGCAAGCTCAGCAATTCGTTTGATGCCATCTGGGGTAAAGCTTAAATCAACCGATTCAGTACCCAGTAATGCTGAATATTGTTCTGTCAGCGATGCATCCGGTTCGGTTAGAATTCTGACAAAATCATCAGTTGTCAAAGCATTAAGTTCTACTCTTATGGGTAATCGGCCCTGTAGTTCCGGAATCAAATCAGAGGGTTTACTCAGATGAAAAGCTCCAGAAGCAATAAACAGAATATGGTCGGTTTTCAGCATGCCGTATTTGGTGGAAACCGTACTGCCTTCGACCAACGGTAGTAAATCACGTTGCACACCGGCACGCGAGACATCTGCACCACTTCCGCCGCCTTCTCCACGGTGGGTTATTTTGTCGATTTCGTCTAAAAACACAATACCGGTTTGTTCAACTCGATTGATAACTTCGGCTTTTAAATCTTCCTCATTAATCAGTTTAGCCGCTTCTTCCTCGCTCAATAGCCGCATGGCTTTAGCTACCGTAAGTTTGCGAGTAGATTTGCGCTGATTACCCATGCTTTGAAACATGTCTTGTAACTGGCTAGTAAGCTCTTCCATACCTGGCGGTGTCATGATCTCGACCCCCATTTGATGCTGAGCTAACTCCAATTCGATTTCTCTGTCATCCAGTTTGCCTTCGCGCAACATCTTGCGGAATTTCTGCCGGGTATTAGATTCTTCTTCGGTTAAGGTGCCACGAGCCGGAGTAAGCAATACGTCAAGAACACGCTCTTCTGCAGCATCCAAAGCGCGAGGCTTAGCTTCGCTGATAGCATTCTCTCGCAGCATTTTCATCGCGCTTTCTGCGAGGTCACGAATAATGGATTCGACATCACGGCCCACATAACCCACTTCAGTGAATTTAGTGGCTTCTACTTTAATAAAAGGAGCATTAACTAGAGAAGCAAGTCGTCGGGCAATTTCTGTTTTACCTACACCTGTTGGACCGATCATCAGAATGTTTTTAGGAGTCACTTCATGTTGTAAGGTGGCATCCAATTGCTGACGACGCCAACGATTACGTAATGCTATAGCAACAGCTTTTTTAGCTTCGTGTTGTCCGATGATGTGTTTATCTAATTCGTGAACAATTTGTTTGGGCGTTAATGATTGATTCATGATTATTTGTTGTAATCCAATGTTTCAATGGTGAGGTTATGATTGGTGTAAATGCAGATATCAGCAGCGATATTCAAGCCTTTTTCAACAATCTCACGGGCCGATAAATCGGTGTTCTGTAGTAATGCAGTAGCAGCTGCCTGGGCGAATGGTCCGCCAGAACCAATTGCAATCAGGCCATTTTCAGGTTCGATAACATCGCCGTTACCAGAAATAATTAATGATGCTTCGGCGTCTGCAACAGCAAGTAAGGCTTCAAGCCGGCGCATCATTCTGTCAGTACGCCAATCTTTTGCCAGCTCGAGTGCGCTTCTGGTCAAGTTACCTTGGTGTTTTTCCAGTTTAGCTTCAAAACGTTCAAACAAGGTAAATGCATCGGCAGTACCACCGGCAAATCCAGCAATGACTTGATTATGGTATAAACGTCTGACCTTGCGGGCATTGCCTTTCATGATGGTATTGCCAAGACTGACCTGACCGTCACCACCAATGACTACCTGGCCGTCACGACGATATGAAAGGATCGTGGTGCCACGGTATTGCTCCATAAAAAACTCCAATGCGAAAGATAAAAATAGCCCAGCAGTATACTATGCCGTCGGTTCTGATGCAGTTGGTAATCCGTTTTACTGGGACTTAAGAGACTTTTGCCATTTAAAAGTGAGATAGTGGTTGACAGCGAGCGGGTATTTCCGGAAAATGCGACCTCTTTAGTGGAGGGGTTCCCGAGCGGCCAAAGGGATCAGACTGTAAATCTGACGGTTCTACCTTCGGAGGTTCGAATCCTCCCCCCTCCACCATTTTATTTGAGAGTTTACTATTTTGCGGGTGTAGTTCAATGGTAGAACTCCAGCCTTCCAAGCTGACTATGTGGGTTCGATTCCCATCACCCGCTCCATTTTAGTTTTGGAAGATTTGGCCCGCATAGCTCAGTCGGTAGAGCGCATCCATGGTAAGGATGAGGTCATCAGTTCGATTCTGATTGCGGGCTCCATTTTTTATTTTGATTGGGCAGGGACTACCTTGCCTGTTTTTGATTTTAACAATTAAAAAGTTTGGCGGGGAGACTGGCATGTCTAAGGCAAAATTTGAACGTACAAAACCCCACGTAAACGTGGGCACCATTGGTCACGTAGACCACGGTAAAACTACCCTGACGGCAGCAATTACGAAAGTAATGGCTGAAGCATCAGGTGGTGAATTCAAAGATTACGCGGATATTGATAACGCACCGGAAGAAAGAGAGCGCGGCATCACCATTGCGACAGCGCACGTTGAGTACGAAACACCTAATCGTCACTACGCTCACGTAGACTGCCCAGGCCATGCTGACTATGTTAAAAACATGATCACAGGTGCAGCACAAATGGACGGCGCGATTTTGGTGGTTAACGCTGCTGACGGTCCGATGCCCCAAACCCGTGAACACATTCTGTTATCACGTCAGGTTGGCGTACCATACATCATTGTTTACTTGAACAAAGCAGACATGGTTGATGATGCTGAATTGATTGAACTGGTTGAAATGGAAGTCCGTGAGTTATTGGACAAATATGATTTCCCAGGTGATGACACCCCGATCATTGTTGGCTCAGCGTTGAAAGCATTAGAAGGCGACACCAGCGAAATTGGTGCACCTTCAATTCACCGCTTAGCAGAAGCAATGGATACCTACTTCCCAGAGCCGAAACGTGCCATTGATGGTGCATTCTTAATGCCTATCGAAGACGTCTTCTCTATCTCTGGTCGTGGTACCGTTGTAACCGGTCGTGTAGAGCG
>NZ_SSXS01000099.1:0-253 GCF_004832235.1 Methylophaga sp. SB9B | reverse complement strand
GCCATTCATCAAACAGATTCGGCCCAAAACCACTGCGTTTAATTGATTTTAAAAACTGTTTTGGAATAATCGCGTCGGTATCGACATTCGGCCGATCCATTGGTATGACTATTCCGGTTTCGACAGATTTTTTGCATGTTCACCTCTTAATTTTTTATCGCAGGGCCTTGTGTAATGACTATTTTGTTGTTTTAGGGGTCATTTCTTATTAAATCAAGGTTGTTTAACCTGCTGTAATTCTCTTTTTATGCTG
>NZ_SSXS01000098.1:0-253 GCF_004832235.1 Methylophaga sp. SB9B | reverse complement strand
GATTGCAAACTTTGCGTCAATGTCTGCCCGACCGGTATTGATATCCGTAAAGGCCAACAGGAAGGTTGTATCACTTGTGGTTTGTGCATTGATGCCTGTGATTCGGTAATGGATAAAATCAATGAGCGCGCGGCTTGATTCGTTACGCTTCATACGCTGAGTTGCAAGGTCATAGCAAACCGCAAGCGCTGTATAAACGTCCTCGAGTGATTATCTACACGCTGATCCTGTTGGCCTCTCTGGCAGGTATTGT
>NZ_SSXS01000097.1:0-253 GCF_004832235.1 Methylophaga sp. SB9B | reverse complement strand
TCAACCTGTTTTTGCTGTCCATGTTTTACCACGGCACTGGCTGCATGAGTGGCTTCCAGCAGTGATTTCAAACTCAGATCATCCGAGTAAGCAAATCCGGTTTTCTCACCACTACAGGCACGAACACTACACCTTGCTCAAGATGATAACCACCATCTTTAATGATGCCGTCATCCATCAGCCAGTTTTCCCCGCGCGAACGCTGGAAATACAAATCAGCAAAATCAACACCGGGACGCATGGCACTCGATAA
>NZ_SSXS01000096.1:0-253 GCF_004832235.1 Methylophaga sp. SB9B | reverse complement strand
TCTGAACCAACTTCAGGTGTGCAGGCTGAAAATAGCAGGGTTAATAACGCAATAGCAAAAAAACGCTGAATGTTCATTTTATGACTCCGAAAAGTTATTAAGCCGAGCGTTGATAAACGACTTTGCCCTGAAACAGGGTATGGCTGACTTGATGTTGAAACAACCATCCACCAAACGGACTGTTTTTGCCGGCACTGATAAATGATGAAGGCTGACAGTCGTATTGCACATCCGCATCGATAATACAGATATC
>NZ_SSXS01000095.1:0-253 GCF_004832235.1 Methylophaga sp. SB9B | reverse complement strand
GGATCCAAAGTTCGTTCAATAGCTGCTTCACAACCGCAGGCAATAACCGATGTCGCAAACCCGGTGAACGCTGTAGCAGAATGCATCGCCCATTCAAGATTCTGGGCTGTGATGATGATTCGCGTGCTTTCATCGGAAAGGCTTCGGCAAAGGTTTTATCAATGCTTACACCATTGAGGATCATAGTCTGCCTCCCTTATGCAGCGGCTGAATGGTTAAGCTACCACGACCATCATCGATGATTTCATCGTTA
>NZ_SSXS01000094.1:0-253 GCF_004832235.1 Methylophaga sp. SB9B | reverse complement strand
GCCCAAATCCTGAGCAGATAATCGACTGATGTCCTTACCGGCAATCTGTAATAAAGCACGAATACCTGCACAGGCACGTCCCTGCCGCATGCGTTTCAGACCCAGATCTACCAATGTGCGATTGAGCTATCCAAAGGCACGACATCGGCGACGGTGCCCAATGCCACCAAATCCAGCAATTCCACCAGACGTGGTTCTGCCAGTTTTTGTAATTCAAACCAGTTAATATCGCGTAATCCCTGCCGCAAACCGA
>NZ_SSXS01000093.1:0-253 GCF_004832235.1 Methylophaga sp. SB9B | reverse complement strand
TTATTGGATTGAAATCTTCACTGCTGATCGTCAGCCGTTTTTACTGAAAGATCATCTGGCATAGTTTCTTTGTGTTTATTTGAGCCTACCCCTAATGGAGGGCTGGCAAAAACCTGTATCCGATCAGCAATTTTTTAGCTTCGTACATTGCCTCGTCAGCGTAGCGAACCAATTGCATGGCATTATCGCCATGCAATGGATATAAAGCGATGCCGATACTGACACCTATATGCAGAATTTTGCCATCCACTTC
>NZ_SSXS01000092.1:0-253 GCF_004832235.1 Methylophaga sp. SB9B | reverse complement strand
ATCCCCGCACATATCCTGAAATCCATTCGAAAGGTAGAAAATGAGTAACGAAACCTTGAGCGCGGAAGAGCTTGGTAACAAGCTACTTCAATCAGTCAAAGAAATGAAAGAGGGCAAAGCCGCGCGGGTCAGTCGTGTTGAGCCCAATGAAGTGGCAGAGGCGCGTAGTAAAACGGGCCTGACACAGTTAGAGTTTGCAGAAGTGCTTCATATTTCCCCACGGACTTTGCAGGAATGGGAGCAGGGGCGGCGT
>NZ_SSXS01000091.1:0-253 GCF_004832235.1 Methylophaga sp. SB9B | reverse complement strand
GCAGTGAATGCGCAATGGCTTAAACAGCTTGCCGATAACTGGCCTGGCAAGAATATCGAAAAGGGATGGCATAGTTTTATGGCATGGCCGTTAATTGATTACGCTGGCAAACAGGGCCTGCAGCACCCTGAAATAGCCTTGGATTTATTGAAGCACCTGACGCCCTTATTTACTGCAGAATTTGCTATCAGACCCTATATAGAGCAGCACTTTGAGCTGACCTATAAAGAATTATTGCTCTGGTGTCAGCATG
>NZ_SSXS01000090.1:0-253 GCF_004832235.1 Methylophaga sp. SB9B | reverse complement strand
CCGCCAGGCACCAATGTGCAGCAATTTACTCCGCCAAAAGGCGACGAGCTGCAAAGCGAATTATTCAACCGTATTACTCAGCATCTGGATGAACCTGAAAAGCCGATGATTCTGGCGTTGTCACGCCCTGATAAACGTAAAAATATTGTCAGCCTGATTGAAGCCTATGGTCAATCCGAAATATTGCAGCAACATGCCAATGTATTGATTATCGCCGGTAACCGGGATGATATTGATGATTTGGAACGTGGTG
>NZ_SSXS01000008.1:114793-147424 GCF_004832235.1 Methylophaga sp. SB9B | reverse complement strand
AGCATTACAACCATGTCCGGCCGCATAGCTCACTGAATTACATGCCGCCAGTTGAATACGCTAAACAGGCAGCATAAAGTAGCCAAATCTCATCATGGGACTGGTACTAATTCAGGGGAAAGGTCAAACATGTAAAAAAAGCAAACTCTAAAGGGTTGTTAGTGTCACTAACAACCCTTTTTTTATGCAAACACGTATGATTTTCTTATTTAATGAATTTGACTCTACAATTAAGAATAATGCAGATATGATAAAGTCATAGACTTAATAGCTTATTCTAAATAACTAATCATTTTTAGCTATAAGCAAATACCTGATGCTGCACTTTTGACGATAAGGATGTTATGAAGAAAAAAATCAGCTGAAGATTAAAAAAATCCTTGGCATTTCTACAAGAAATGCACATCGGCTATCGACTACGAAATTTCAAAAAAAATGATAATTTTAAGAACGTCATTTTTTATCTACCGGCAGCAGATTATCCCAGTGGTGGGGTTATTGTGGCACATGACCATTCCGATGCCATAAATAAGCTGGAAGATAGTGTTGTGAGGTCAATGGTTATGTATCCTTCTGACATCAATTTCTCACCAAACCTATTTGCTCATAATTCCATTTTTAAAAGGGATTTTATATTTGATGTAGAAAAGGATTTTGTCATACTGCCTGAGGTAATGGTCCTACGCTACGCAGCGGATTTATACAAAAATAATATTAAATATGGCATTCATGTACAAAATGGCTATTTAATGGATCTTGAGCTTCGCTCAAATCATGGCAGTTTTTCGCAGCTTAAAGATGCCTATCAAAATGCTTCGCTGATAATCGGCAATTCAACCGATACTATTGATAACATAAAATATGTTTTTCCTGAGTGTTCGGAAAAAGTCATAAGATCGTATTTCGTAATAAACAAACACAAATATCAACCCACTAGAGATAAGAAAAATATTATTACTTATATGCCTCGCAAATTGGCGAAGCATAGTCAGCACGTGCTGTTTTTTTTGAACGAAAAAATACCGGATACCTGGAAAATAGTACCGATTGATGGCGTTACTGAACAAGAAGTTTACGATATTTTTTATGAGTCCAAAATATTTCTTTCTTTCTCAGAGTTTGAAGGTTTGGCAATGCCACCAGCAATGGCGGCTATGTCAGGAAATAAAGTAATTGGGTACACAGGTGAAGCAAACAAGGAATATTTTCACTTACCTTGTTTTGATGAGGTGCCCTGTGGCGATATCAAGCTGTTTGCAACAAAAGTTATAGAAACAATAGATGCATACGAGAATGAAGCTATTCAGTTAGATTTACATTCAATACAGCAGCTTGAAGAGTTATTTTCCAGGACAAAACAGCGTCAATTTCTAAGAGAACTGATTACTAGAGTGGAATCGATTCTCAACTAAATTATCAAATGGGCCTTAAGAGGGTTCAAATTTAGCCTAAAAGATATCTTCGCCTTTTCTTTTCCAAGGATGGTCAAATACAATAAACTTAATAAAACCTGGATCCATTTTAATGGTTTTAACTAAGTGATATGAGAGTTTAAGAAAAGATTTTAAGTTTGGTTTTAAATGATAGCTAATCACATTATTCCATCTTCGCAATCGGTGTCTAAGGAGACGTAGCTTTATTAGTTTACGTAAAAATGGATCTTGTTTGACATTTGGGTGTTTTTTTAATTTATTAATCAGTTTTATAGCAAAATAATGCAGCTTACCGGATTTAGTAATCGAGTTAGCTACTGGGCGATAAACGGCATGTCCACCTTCTGTCCTTACCACTTTGCCTTTTGAAAGGATTATATTCAGCCTTAATACCGAATCTGCAAATCCTTTCATGTTTTCATCATAACAACCTAATCGACGCACAGTTTCAGCTCGATACATTTCACATGCAGGAAAGGGTGGTGGATAAAGTAAAAATAATTCTAATGGTGTGCCAGGTTGGTCAGGCCAACTAGATTTTAGAATCGGAGATAAACTTCCATCTTCTTCTACTCCTCTAGAATCTGCACAATAAATGTCTGCATCAGGCCATTTTTCTGCAGTTAGAATATGGTGCTCTACGATATCGTTAGAGAGCCAGTCATCAGAATCCAAGAAAATAATGAACTCGCCCTTTGAAGCATAAAAGCCGGCATTACGTGCTGCACTGACACCTTTATTGGACTGGCTTATAACTTGAATCTTGTCACCATAATTTGATAGAACGCCTAATGAATTATCTTTTGAACCATCATCTACAACGATGACTTCAATATTCGAATAGGTTTGTGATAAAGCACTGTCCACAGCTTGTTGAATGTAATTTTCTCTGTTGTAACAGGGGATAACGATGCTGACTAATGGCTGGGGCGACATTTAAACTCCATAATGTGCTAATTTGTTCTGCAAGTTTACTAAAAAAATCTAATGTAATTTTGATATTAGCAGTTATAGCAAATAGTCTTGTGTACAATTTTATATAGTTTACGGATTTTCAACCCACGTTTGTACTAAATGGTTAGTAGTCACAACAGCTGCAAAGGCGCACACTGACCAGAGAATCATTTGTTTGCAGATGGTTAAAAAAGTTGTTTGATATACATAACTTCTCAAAATTGATAAAAAATCCTTCAAAATCAATATTCGAGCATTGGTGCTATGGACGCTGATGAAGTCGATGTATATTTTAAGGCGTGACAGCTAAATGAAATTTATTCAAGATATTATAAGAACTATATAGCCTCATTTTTTACATCCGGTGTGAAAATTGATATCTGCGTACACTCAGCCCTACTAGAGTTTAATTGTTCAAGGAAAAAGTATGTTTCGGAGCCTCAATAATCTATATAAAGAATTCTCTCCCTCTGAAAAAAGAACTTTAATCGCATTTCTATTTATCACCATTATTTCTGGCCTAGTTCAAGTTGTAGGCATTGCCTCTATTTTTCCTTTTATTAGTGTGGCGACAAACCCAGAACTCATTGAATCAAATACATACCTTTCTAATCTAAAAGAGTTTTCAGGCATTTCCGAAGCAAATGATTTTTTAGTGTTTTTAGGCGTGATTGTTCTATTGACACTAATAATATCAAACACTTTTCTTGCATTTACCACTTGGCTGACAATGAAATTTGTGGTGAAAACTACTCATAAATTTAGCTATCGACTTTTAGTCAGGTATTTAGGTGAAACTTATTTATTTCATTTAGAAAGAAACAGTGCTGAACTTATCAAAAATCTAATCTCTGAAGTTCCTCGAGTGATCAATGGTGGAATCATGTCAGCGCTGGAGATTTGTGCTAAGGGTGTAACTTGTCTATTCATAATAATCTTATTGGTTCTGGTTGACCCATATGTGGCACTTTTAGTTGCTGCGATTATGGGGGGGGCTTATTTTATTATTTACTACCTCATGCGGGTTAAACTGGCGAAAATAGGACATCGTTCAATAGTGCTTTTTGGGGAGCGACATAGAAATATAAATGAAGCATTAGGCGGTATTAAAGACTTAATGGTTTTGCGTAGACAGGACCATTATCTCAAAGAGTTCCAAAAGATTATTCAAGAAATAATGCAAATTCAGGTACTAAATCGGTCGGCAGTAGAATTACCCAAATATATTGTTGAAACAGTAGCCTTCGGTGGAATACTTGCGATTACGATTTATTTGATTTCAGTAAATGATAATGCAAAAGACGTCATGCCAATGATCGCTTTGTATGGTTTCGCAGGCATAAGGTTAATGCCTGCATTGCAAGCGATTTTTAAAGCCACAGCAACATTAAAACACGATATAGCGGCTGTAGATTTATTCTATGAAGATTTGAAAGGAACAACAGATCAACCCTATGACGCTAATCTCGTTGAAAATCCAGATAAAACCAAGTTAGCGTTTAATAATGAGGTTATCCTTGAGGATATTAGTTTTACTTATCCTAAATCTCCAAAACCAGCGGTCCGGGATCTAAGTTTACAAATTAAGAAAAATACTTCTTTAGGCATTGTCGGAGCAAGTGGCTCTGGTAAATCCACATTGGTAGACATTATTTTAGGGCTGTTAGAAGCTCAAAAGGGCAATATTGTTGTTGATGGTATCAAGCTCAATCATTCCAACATAGGCCAATGGCAAAATGATATTGGATATGTTCCACAAACAATATTTTTAGCTGACTCCACCATTACAGAGAATATAGCCTTTGGTATTCCTAAGGACCAAATAGATATTGAGGCGGTTGAATATGCCGCGAAAATGGCAAATATTCATGATTTTATTGAGAATGAATTAGAGCATGGTTACAAAACAGTAACTGGTGAAAGGGGTATTCGTTTAAGTGGTGGTCAACGTCAGCGTATTGGTATCGCTAGGGCCCTTTATCACAAACCTAGCCTATTAATCTTTGATGAAGCAACAAGTGCCCTTGATGGAACCTCTGAAAAAGCAGTGATGGATGCTGTGAATGAACTTCACGGTCAAATAACAATAATCATGATTGCCCACAGACTATCAACGATCATGGGTTGTGATAATCTGGTTTGGATGGAAAGAGGGATAGTAAAAGCTCAAGGCACATTTGAAGAGTTAATGAAATCCAATTCTGATTTCAGATCCTTTGCCGAGCCTTCAAATCTTTCAGAAACTGAATAATTTATAGAAGTTATATTATTAAAAAAGGATCGCTAAAGAGCTCTGAGCAGTCAATCCTATATCAAACAATAGTAAATCTTATATTCGTGATTTTAGTTAAATTTTTAACGTATAGAGTTTTAAAAAATATGTTATTAATCCGAAGACGATACAAAATAACAATCCAAAAAGGAAGCCAATTATTATTAAGTTTTTATTATCTGCCATTTTTAATCTGTACTTCAATTCTTGAAATATAACAGCCATAAAGCTGATGTGATGCTTTTGAGTAAGAAAGCCATCTTCATTTGGTGAAGCCGCCAGTCGAAGACCATAAAAAGGGTATGTGTGGTGCATTGCACCCGGATCAATATTGGATGAACTTAAACCAATATAAATATAATTAAAACTACCCCCCATCAAACCTTTAGTCCATTCACTACACCGCCAGCAATTTCCTTCACCTTTACTTCTCCAGCTTTCTACCCATTCCCATACATTTCCTGCTTGACCTAAGGTGTTATATGGGCTTCTTGCATATGGATATGCATCTACTTCAGATACATAATATGGTGCCCCTTCGCCTAGTGTATTACCTACCTGATAGTTTGCACTGTGGTTGTCACCTGGCGGAGCTAAATTGTTTGGTGGTATGTCAGAGCGAGTTGGGTATTTCCAATATTTAAATTCACCCGATTTTGTTCTATCAAAAAAAGCTGCTTTATACCATTCATCAATAGTTGGCAGAAATACCAACGCCCCATCATTTCTTGAATCAGGAATTAACGAAGGATTATGCGATTCGTCTCCGCATTCAGGAAATTGAGTTGTATCATATGCACCTGTATATTTAGAACCCTCAGTAGAATGAACAATGTTAGTGTCGCGTTTACGTTTATAGTGTTGAAAATTTGAATACCTAGCTGCTGCATACCAACTGATATAAGTTATAGGTCTTTTTCCCCAGCCAGGTTTCACTTGAAAGTTTATTAAATCTTTCTCAATATTTAGCTCTATTCCACCAGCGACTCCTGAAGTCATAGCTAAATTATATAGGCAAAATTCGATTGCTTTTGAATAGCCAATTTCATTTAGCATATCTACCCATTGTTGATTTGTAACTGCTGTTCTACCTATCAAATACGGGTAATTAACAACACCTCTTTTATCAATGCTAAATTCATAAAAATCGGCATCATCGACTAATAAATATTGGTAGCCGTTTATTATCCTAATGTTCTCTGTATCATCAAAGGGTGTTGACTTAACTATAGTAGGGGAAGGAGTCTCGACAACATCATGTGTGGCGTAAACTCTAAAACCGAAAGTAGACAATTTAAGTTCTGGTCTTTCACTATCCGAATAAGACGGTGATAACGATGATTCACTCATAAATACTGAACCGCCTAAAGCTACTTTATTGATGCCGATAGTTTCTTCAGACCATTCCATTACATTCCCAGCCATGTCGAAAAGACCAAAAGGACTGGGAGAAGAGATATGTGCTCCAACTATAGATAAATGTGGAAAAGGAGCGGCCCAATTCCCATCAAAGTAAGTCACGCTTTTTTTATCTGAGGTTAGGTCGGAGAGAGGTAATTCATTACCTGTTGCATATTTCCAATACCTATCTGCAGCGCCATCGAAATAGGCAGCTTTGTATCGTTCATTTTTGGTTGGAAGCCAAAACTTTGCATTTTGATTCCTTGTTCTGGCAACGACACCATATCTTGTGTCATAGGCTCCAATAGAGTCAGTACCTTCTGTTACCCCTAGCCCACTGAAACCTGGGGCTGGTCTTCCATAATGAAGCCAGTTAATAAACCTTATGGCATCGAACCAAGAAATATAAGTAACTGGAAGTTGCTCATAACCTAACTTTGAAATATAGATATATTTATCATTATTCTGTTGACGTATGATTCCTCCCCAAAAGTGTTCTTCCATTAGTGGAGTATATAGATTAAATGGATCTCCTTCTTTGGCTACAGAATTCAAAAATAAAGCGTATTGTTCATTGGTGATTTCATATTTACCGGCAAAAAAATTTTTATCAACAGCTCCTAAATTGGTATCTAAATCTGCAATATTTCCAGGGTAATGGATAGTTTTAAACTCGATACCTTCTATTAAATTTGTATCAGCATAAATTCGTTCGTGTTGAATTAGTATTAGCGAAAGAATAAATATTGCAAAAAATTTGTTCATAAGCAGCAAGTGACCTTTTCCATGAATTAGTTCCAATGGATTGATAGGATCTGGATAGATTGAAACAATATTGTTAAACGTTTACTATCGATAAGCAAATCAAATATTGAATGAGAGTGCTAGACATCTAGGAGTGTTAAATACAGGCTCAAATTATGTACTATGGGATAATTTTAAATTCGATTTAATTATTAAAATAACATTCACTTGTCCTAACTCAAACTTTTAATAAAGAAAAATTTATAATATGAATGATATGAAATGTATTTTTGGCATTCTTAAGAAAAAACTTAGAAATATACGAAAAATCCTCTCCGTGCATCGTGCATGGAATCGCGTCTCCAAAAAAATCACATATAAAAAAATACCTAACACTTCAACACGGATCCTTATATTTCCATGTGACCTTAGGACCATCGTCGGTTCAATAGGGGATAATGCTATGTTAAACTCACTACTCGATCACAACAAAAACTTAAACCCAGACATCGTTGTGCATATGCTTTGTAGAGATAGCGCTGTTGAAATTGTCAAAAATAAAGGGTTTGAGGCGGTCGTTTTACCCTGGCTAGGATTAAACCAATTTCCTGAGTTCTTTTCCCAATTATTTGCAAGTAATGAGTATGCCGAGTTATTTATTCTCGGTGCCGATATTATGGATGGCTATTATGGTTTGGATCATCCTGCGATGGCATTAATGGCTGCAGACATTGCTGTAAAACACGGTACTAATGCCACAATTCTTGGGGCTAGTTTTAATAATCATCCACAGCCTGAATTGGCTCGTTTCTTCAATAAAATTGATGCACGAGTCCGTTTAAATATGCGAGATCAAACTTCATTTGAACGTCTGGCAGCTTTTTCAAAAGTTAGTGCAACACTTGTTGCTGATGCAGCCTTTATGCTTAAACCTGGTAATGTTCCTAAAGATGTTGAGAATTGGGTTGGAAAGCAGCGCAGCGAAAATCGCATCTTGCTTGGTATAAATGTACATCCCATGTTGATCAAAAAGGCAAGTGAATCTGATGTTGCAAAGCTCGTTAGTTCAACCGTTCAAGCCTTAAACCTAACTCAATCAGAACGCAGCAACCTAAGTTATTTGTTGATCCCACATGATTACCGCGGTGAGGATGGTGATGCCCGCTGTCTTAAACCAATCTTTGAACAGTTAAAAAACAATAATTCAATTCGTTGCTTTTATCTCGAAGGAGAACATGCAGCTGCTGACTTAAAAGCTATTGCCGGTCTGCTTGATGGGGTTATTACTGGAAGAATGCATTTAGCAATCGCGTCGTTGGGAATGGGGGTTCCGGTTTTAAGTCTCACTTACCAAGATAAGTTTGAAGGCTTGTACCGTCATTTTGACTTACCCAAAAGTTTACTATTATCTATAGAGTATTTTGACGAGCCTGAAAAACTTGCTGATCAATTCATCAGATTTGTTGATGATCTTGATTCACTCAGACAACAAGTGAAAGATAAAAAACCTAAGGTAATTGAATTGTCAGAGAAGAATTTCATATCCTGATATGGCTCTTCGTTAGCTTTATGTTTGCTTAACTTTTACACTGCGTATTAATTACAAACGCATTGAAAGTAAGTATTTGTTTTATTGTGCAGGCTATCAGCTTACAAAATAATTTTTTTGTTTAGTTATTTGGCATTTTAATTAAGAAGTTATATGAATAAGAGAGTCGTAATAGTCAGTCCAGTAGTCTGTGCTCCTGCCTATTCTGGAAACAGTGCGCGTATTGCCCAGTTTATAAAAGCTCTCGAGTCAATGAGCGTGGAAGTGCATTTCATTTTAGCGCCAATAAAAGAAATATCTGATCGACGTCAAGGTGATGCTATGAAATCTCTCTTTGGAGAGCGCTATCACTGCATGAAACAAGGTAATCAACTGCGCGGTACAATCTTAAATAGGGGCTGGAAATACCTTAAAAGGAAAGGTCTAAGACGTTACGCAATATTTCAAGATTTTATGCTGCCATGGCAGTTATATAACTCTGACGAGCTGAATGAATTCAAAGCTCTAATTGAAGATATAAAACCAGATTTTATAATTGGAGAATATGTTCTTACGGCTCCATTAATTCGAAGCTTAAATAATACTATTCCAACAGCAGTTGAAACACATGATTGTTTTACAGATAGAAATAAAAAAATCAGAAAAACGAATGGTGGAGGATTGTGGTGGACGTTGACTGCTTCTCAGGAAAGGAAGCTTCTTTCTGCTTTTAGATCTGTTATTGCAATACAGGAGACTGAAAAGTTTTTTTTTGAACGTTTATTAAAAGGAAGAGAAGTCTCTATCTGCAAAGTAGACGTGCTGGATGTTCCTAGAGAAATATGTGACTTGAATAACAAGGCTCCAGTTATCGGGTTTGTAGGTTCTGATAATGCGCATAACCGTGAAGGACTGGAGATTTTCATCCATAAGCAATGGCCCAGAATAAAAAATAATATTCCCTCAGCTCAATTGTTGGTGGCTGGTGATGTTAAGTTTGATTCGACTGAATCAGGTATATTGGCTTTGGGACGGGTAGAGCGTTTATTTGATGATTTTTATAATAAATGTGCACTGATAATTAATCCTTGTGTCACTGGGAGTGGTTTGAAAATTAAAACAGTGGAGGCAATGTCGTATGGGATGCCAGTGGTTGCCACTCAAGAGGGTGTTTCCGGTATAGAGTCTTCCGTAGGCCAAGGTGTTTACTGTGAAGAACTTAATGAGAAATCATTTTCAGACACGTGTATTAATTTACTGACTGATGAAAAGTTACGCATATCACAAGGTAACTTATCACGGATATACATAGAGAAGGCCTATCAAGAATCCTTAAATACAATCCAAACATTAATCCAATAAAATATTTTATCGATGAATGATGGTTTTAATTTTGGAAATTCTATTTGAGTAAGATTTTCAAAGCACTGTTCTTATGCCAAGGGAATATGGAATTCGCTCTAAAATTAAGGCATTAACTAAATATATGAACTTTCTATAAGTTTTACAGTACCCCAGGAGCCTTTATGAAGAAGACCAAAATTTTATCTTACCGGCCTTCTTACATCAGAAAATATGGAATTGGTTATGCCGCTACATCTTTAACTATTGGGATGAATAGCAATGAAATTATTTCAGATATATTTTCAATGCAATCAGAATATGCCAACGATTCGGTACATGTGAAACAGGCTTTTTCTAAATGGACATATAAACTTTTAGCAAAATTTCTATCCGCTGAAACACTGGTTAAACTTGTTGACAGACTATTTATCAAGCGTATGTCAGATTATGACGTTGCTTACCTTTGGCCAGGTTGTTCAATTGATGTTGTTAAACAACTAAAAAAGAAACACAAGCGTATTATTTTTGAGTTTGTGAATTGTCATCAACAGGTCGCTAAAGATATCCTCGACAAAGAATCTGCCTTGCTCGGCGGGATCCAGACCCACACAATATCAACTGCAGATATCGAAGATGAATCTGCCAAATTAAAACTCGCTGATTTTGTATTTAGTCCCAGCCCCCAAGTCACGGCGTCACTAATAAAAATGCATTTTGACAAAGATAAGATTATTGAAACATCTTATGGACTAGATAAAAACGATTTACTCGATATAAAAGAACAATCTGACTCTAAAGATGAAAAGGGTGCTATTACAGCGCTTTTTGTCGGCAGTGTCATTCCCCGTAAAGGTATTCATTTGCTTTTGGAGTACTGGAAAGCAGCGGGTGTTGAAGGGAAGCTCAAAGTGATTGGCAAAATCGAACCTGCAGCAGAGGGCATTGTAAATCGTTATCGAGACGAAACTTCAATTGAGTTCGTATCATTCACTAATGATCTGGCTACACATTATAAAAATGCCGATGTCTTTATTATGCCTAGCCTTGAAGAAGGAAGTCCCTTGGTAACTTATCTGGCAATCGGTGCTGGGCTAGCTTGTCTAGTATCACCTATGGCAGGTGATGGAGTGATTCGCGATAATATTGACGGCTATATTTTACCAACTCACGACAAGGACGCTTGGGTAACCGCAATCCAAAAACTCGCAAATGATAAATCATTACGATCAAAACTTGCGATATCATCAAGGCAACGAGCAGAAAGTTTTCTATGGCCGAAAGTTGCACAGGCGCGCGCGCTGCAATACTAAATAAATTGGGAATAAATTGAGATGAGAGTATTGGTATTGGGCGGAGCAGGGTTTATTGGTGCCCATGTTGTTGAGGGGCTTTTATCCGAAGGACACTTTGTCAGGGTGCTTGATCGCTCCGCCCCAGTCTCAAATCGTAGTGTTGAGTTTATCCAGATTGATTTCAACGACGTCATGACATTATCCGAAGCCTTAATAGGCATAGATGTTGTTGTTCATTTGGTCAGTACTTCAGTTCCGAGCACATCCAATAAAGACCCTGTAAGCGATGTAAATGGTAATTTGATAAATACCATTAAATTATTAGAGGTTATGCGTGATAGTGGTGTAAATAAAATCATCTATTTCTCATCGGGAGGCACAGTGTATGGTCATCCACAGATTAGTCCCATGGATGAGCTTCATCCCACCGATCCTGTTTGCAGCTATGGAATTGTTAAGCTTGCAATAGAGAAGTATCTGAATATGTACTCAGAGTTGTATGGTTTCACTTCTATTGTGCTGAGACCTTCAAATCCCTATGGGCCCGGCCAACGACGCATGGGTGTCCAAGGATTCATCGGTACATGCATAAATATGGCGTTAAGCGATTCGACATTAACAATCTGGGGAGATGGTTCTGTTATCCGAGATTACATTCATGTTAATGATGTCGTTAAGGCAACAATAAGCGCACTAAAGTTGGAACGCTCTGATATTTTCAATATCAGCAGTGGTAAAGGCTATTCATTGAATGAAATAATTGAATTTGTTGAGAAAATTTCCAATAAAAAATTGGATGTTATTTATAAGGACAAAAGGGATTTTGATATTCCGGAAATGGTGCTTAATAATCAAAAAGCAGAGCAGATTTTAGGTTGGACACCATCGATTGAAATAGATGCAGGTATTGTCGATACGGTATCTAATTTTGTAAACCAATCAACAAAACAAAGTTAATATGCCCAATTTCTTCGCTTATATGGCTATTTCAGTATGGCCATTATTTGTTCTTTGGTTTATCAATCGATATGGCTTTTCAAAAGGGGCACTTTTAAGTTTGTTGGGTGCTTATATGTTTCTCCCTGCAGGTTTTGAAATAAACCTGCCTGGTATTCCTGCCTTTACTAAATTCTCCGTCACTTCCATGACATTTTTAGCCTATATGCTCATTACAAGACGAGAACTTGGGTATCGCTCTTTAAATGGGCTTTTTAAGTTTCTAATTATCGGTTTTATTATTGCTCCATTTTTTACAGTTTTTAATAATCCAGGTTCTTATCTGTTTCTCCCCGGACTTACTTATTACGATGGCTTATCCGATAGTGTGGGGCATCTTTTATACGTTCTGCCATTTCTAATTGGTTTTAAATATTTTCGTAATTATGAAAGCCAGTATGTTTTGTTCAAATATTTTGCTATCGCAGCAGTGATATACGCGCTTTTAGCGCTGTATGAAGTTCGGATGAGTCCACAGTTGCATAATATTTTTTATGGGTTCTTTCCTAGTTCTTGGTTACAGCAAGTTAGAAGTGGCGGATTCAGAGCAATTGTCTTTATGGGGCATGGTTTACTTGTTGCATTATTTTTAGCGATTGGTCTTGGGGTTTGGGCTGTTATAAATAAGAATAAAAACCGTTTTTTACCAGTTGATAACAAGTTAATGATTTTGCTCATATTGATTGCGTTAATCTTTATGAAAAGTCTTGCAGCACTGATTTTCGGTTTGTTCTTGTTTATCATGATTACCTTTATATCAACCAAAAAAATGCATCAAGCCTCAGTCATGATTGCCATGCTTTTTATGACTTATCCGATTACAAGTTCGATGGGTATTTTCCCTCACGATGATATTGTAGATTTTGCCTATTCGATAAATCCAGAACGTGGACAATCACTAGAGTTTCGTTTTAAAAACGAAAATATGTTATTGGACAGAGCAAGTATTAAACCTTTTTTTGGTTGGGGTGGTTGGGGACGTAATAGGGTCTTGGATCCTGAAACTGGAGAAGATTTAAGTGTCACCGATGGAAAATGGATCTTGACTATTGGCATCAGGGGATGGTTTGGGTTTTTAACCGAGTTTTTGTTAATCGTTTTGCCTATCTGGATGGCATACAAAATTCAAAAAAAATATAAAACCATGGACAATAAAGAACGAGCATTGTTGGCTGCACACGCATTAATAGTCTCGATTATTTTGTTGGATCAGATGCCTAACGCTTCGCTTAATCCTCTCTATCTTTTATTAGTGGGCTCTTTGCTTGGAAGGGTATTTGAACTTCGATCGGAATTTAGACAAAAAGCGATAAGTGAAAAACAAGATTTAGTTACTGAAAAATAAAGTAAAAAGGGATTAACAGATCGATGGATACATCAAAATCACCCAGGTTGATTGTTAGCATTGTTAATTATCGTGCATCAGCTTTGGTTTGCGAACTGTTACCCGATTTGATCAAGCAGATTGATACTGATTGTGATCACATTTGTATAGTTGATAATGACTCAGGAGATAACTCTGTCAGTGAAATTGCTAATTTCATAAAACAACATTATTTTGAATCATCTGTGACATTGATACCATCTACAAATAATGGTGGGTTTTCATATGGAAACAATCTTGCAATAACCTGCATGACTGAGCAATTCGGTCAAACACCGGAATTTGTCTTGTTGCTAAATCCAGATACCTCGATGGATAAACCGGCTATTGAGCCCTTGTTGGATTTTATGAAGAAAACCCCGGATGTCGGAATTGCCGGCAGTCGGCTTGAATCTGAAGATGGCTCTGTACAATGTTCAGCTTTTCGTTTTCAATCAATTCGCAGTGAATTTGTCTCGAGTTTAAGACTTGGTTTTTTAAACCGTCTTTTCCCAACCTGGAGTGTGACTTCAATTGCTATTCCTGAGAGTGCCACAAGAGTTGACTGGGTGGCTGGAGCCAGTATGTTGATTCGCTATGAAGTGATCAAAGATATTGGTTTAATGGATGAGAATTATTTTCTCTACTTTGAAGAAACCGATTTTTGTCTTCAAGCAGCAAGAAAAGGTTGGCAATGTTGGTACGTTCCTCAAAGTCGTGTGACACATTATGTCGGACAGAGTACTGGTGTTGTAAGTGGCAGCATTACGCGTAGAAGACGCCCAAAATACTGGTTTGAATCTCGCCAATATTATTTCCGTAAGAATTATGGGGTGTTATATACCATGTCGACGGATTTGGTCTGGGGAATTGGTTTTAGTATTTGGCGGTTAAGACGATTTATTCAACAAAAGCAGGATACTGATCCCGAATTTATGTTGTGGGATTTTTGGCGTAATAGCATTTTTCTCTCATGGCTGAAGAAATAAATTATGTTCGAGAATGTTAAGTCAGACTGGGCTGCGAATCATAAATCTATCAATCATGCTGGCTTTCGTACTTTATTGGTATATCGCTTTGGTCGTTGGCGCATGCAAGTTCAGCCAAAATTTTTAAGGATGCCATTGAGCTTTCTTTATCGTCAGATGGAGAAGCATGTGCGTTTTAAATACGGTATTGAGCTTCCATATACAGTTCAATTGGGAAGGGGCGTGACCTTCGAGCATCAACACGGCATTGTTATCCATGGAAATTCAGTGATTGGTGATGGTTGCATTATTCGTCAAGGGGTGACAATTGGAAATCGTCATATTGAGAAACCGCTTGAAGCACCGATAATCGGTACAAACGTTAATATCGGGGCCGGGGCAAAAATATTAGGGAAAGTAAACATTGGCGATAATGTCGTTATCGGTGCGAACGCTGTAGTAATTAAAGATATTCCTGATAATGCGATTGCGGTTGGAATACCGGCAAGAGTTATTAATGCGAAGTTTGAGGGGGCTCAAGTTGACTGAACAAGTTTCGTTTAGTAACTCCATAGGTGCTGTAGCAATCGGACGAAATGAAGGCGAGCGTTTGAGACGATGCCTGCAATCCCTGCAAACAGGCTTGAAACATATTGTTTACGTTGATTCTGGGTCCACTGATGGCAGTGTTGAAATGGCTGAATCCCTTGGTGTTCTCGTAATTCAACTCGATATGAAACAATCTTTTACAGCCGCAAGAGCACGTAATGCGGGTCTGGGGGCATTACTTCAGCAACATCCTGAACTTGAATATGTACAGTTCGTAGATGGAGATTGTGAAGTTCAGCCTGAATGGTTGAGCAAAGCGTTTTCTTTTATGCAGGCAAACATAGTTTTTGCTGCAGTGTGTGGTAGACGAAGAGAACGGTTTCCGCACAAAAGTATATACAACCAGTTATGTGATATTGAATGGGATACTCCGCCGGGTGAGGCTCAAGCTTGTGGAGGCGATGCTTTATTTCGAATTTCTGCACTAAAAGCCGTCAATGGTTATCGAGATAGTTTAATTGCCGGTGAAGAACCTGAGATGTGTTATCGAATGCGTCAGCTGGGTTGGAAAATTATGCGATTAGATGCCGAAATGACATTACATGATGCGGCTATGACGCGTATAGGTCAGTGGTGGAAACGTAATCAACGTGCAGGCCATGCTTATGCGGAAAGCTATGCTCTTCATGGCAATGAGCAGGAACATTTTAGAAAAAAAGATACGAGAAGCATCGTCATTTGGGCGGCATTAATTCCTCTGGTATTTGTTCTTTTAGGCTTATTCGATGATGATCTTTTGATTTTATGGTTGTTATATCCGCTGCAAATTATCCGTTTAGCTTTCAAATATACAAAACAGCTGGATTCATTTTATCTAAGCTTTCTTTATGCGCTATCTAATGTTCTCGGCAAATGGCCGCAGCTTGTTGGAGTTTTATCATTTTTACGAAATCATGCCAGTGGGCAGCAGAGCAAGTTAATCGAATACAAATAAATGTTTTTTCGGAACGTTTATAGGGAATTTTCATGAGTCAAAAAAACATAACCGGGGTAGTTGCGAAGAATTCTATTGCTTACGTCGAAGCAATTTTCGAATGCTACAGCAATGATGAAACGGTCGTGTTAATTAGGAATGCAGATGATGAGCGCATTACATTAACTGGTGTTACAAAAGTTATTGAGCCAGAAAATAAATATGGTTGGTTTACTGCACGACATCAATTCAGAAATGATGAAAGTTTGGCCCAAATAGCGTTTACGTCTGGTACGGAAGGTGAGCCCAAAGGGGTATTACTGACGCATGAAGCATTATCAGACGTTACTGAGCGATTGAATTCGATCATGGAAGTTGATGAATCTATTCGTGAATATATCGGTATTCCAGCGAACTTTTCTTTTGGTTTTGGCCGATTTCGAGCGGTTTCAGCTGCTGGTGGTCATAGTTATCTACCAGAACAAGGGTTTGATCCTCTTGAAATAAAAAAAATGCTGGCTGAAGGTGAAATAAATGCTGTTTCTGCCGTTCCAAGTTTATGGCGTGTTTTACTCAAAAATAAAGATATTTTTGGTAAGGAAGCAGAGACTTTAAAGTGGATTGAAATTGGCAGTCAGTACATGAGCCGCTTGGAAAAAGAAGAGTTAAAAATGCTTTTTCCTAACACGATTATTGTGCAACATTATGGTTTGACGGAAGCCTCGAGAAGTAGTTTTTTGCGAATCGATATTACTGAGGGGGAGTCTCTTGAATCCGTCGGTAAAGCATATGGTAAAACGGAGTTCAAAATTTCAGATGAGGGTCGAATATGTATTCGTGGACCACATGTTGCCCGACAATTATTAAAAAATGGACAGTATGTATCGAATGTCGATGATGAAAACTGGTTTCATACCAGTGACCTGGGGCGTTTAGAATCCGAGTTCCTGTATTTCGGCGGTAGAGCAGACGATCAGATTAATGCTGGTGGTATTAAGTTATCACCAGATAATATTGAAAGAACTTTACGCGAGAAACTATCCATTAAAGATGGTATTTCAGTAGCCGCCTTACCCGACCCTTCAATGGGGCACCGTGTATTAGTGGGAATCATGTCTTCGCTCTCTGCGCGCGAGCAAGAAATAAAAGATGCTAGCATTGAGATTCTTCAAACATATGGCATTCGTAACCCAGGTATTCTCAAAACCAAAATATTTATTCAATTTCCGGTAACGTCAACTAACAAAGTGCAGCGGAAACAGCTCGCACAAATTTATCTTGATGAATCCGAACCATCATCTCAGGAAGAATATGTCCCACCAGAAAATGATCTGCAATTAAGTTTATGTAGAGCATGGGGGAGTATTTTAAAGCGAGAAAATATCGGAATTGACGATAATTTCTTCGAAATAGGTGGTGACTCATTAATGGCAGTCATGGCTACGCATGAAATGACTCGTGCAACAGGCATTTCATTTGATATCGGGCATTTATTCAGCAGCCCAACGATTCGCTTGCTGGCCAGTAAAATAAGTGATGAGGGGGATGCACCGGTTTCCTCTATTGTTACCCTTCAAGAATCCGGAAGTAACCCACCTTTATTTTGCTTGTTTGGTATTAACTTGTATCAGAAACTTGCAGATAGTCTTGGGAATGAACAACCTGTTTATGGTATTTATGTCTCTCAAGAAGAAAAACTTTTTGAACAAGCCATGCAGAATAAGCTTTCTGAGAACATAGCCAACCAGTTGGCTGCACTCTATTGTGATGCAATCGTTAGACAGCAGCCCTCTGGACCCTATCAGCTTGTGGGAATTTCATTTGGTGGTGTTGTGGCTGTTGAAGCAGCAAAAATCCTTAAGCAGCGCGGAGAAGAGGTTAATCTTGTCGTTTTGTTAGATAGCATTTTACCTTCTGGAGTGAAACGCACTGTATGGAAAAAAATAAAATATTCCATTCGTAAAATGAAAGAACTTGTTGTGACATATATCAATTCACTAAATACGTCACCCATTTCGCGAAATACAAAATCAATGGAAACATACCGTAAACAAGCTTTCCATAAAGCGATGGCATCTCATGCTATCAAGGGAGAACAATATTCGGGTAAGGTTATTTTGATCAAAGCTGAAGACCAATCTTCATGGGGAGGCGGCGTGACTTTTAAAGAAGATTATGGATGGTCGACATTTTTAGCTCAACCACCCGAGATATTTTCAGTTAATGCAGCCCATCTTGAAATGATCGACAATCAAAACGCTCAGAGTGTAGCCGGACTTATTAAACCTTATTTACTTAAAGATTAAGATAGTATTCAGCTGGGTTTTTCTTTTTGTATAAAGAAAAGAGACTGTAACCAGCGAGTAGTCCAATAAACGGAATTATGGGGAAGTGATATCGGTCACCGGATGCAATAATGGTATGTAAGGTTGTATTGTAGGCTATAAGGGCAAAAATAGGTGTCACGGTTAAGGCGTTAAACCAACCCTCTTTACGAATCAAATTCACTGCTCCATACAATGCCAGTAATACTAGAAGAACCCAGAACGCAGAACTTATAAGCTTAAGTGGTAATACAGCTTTGTCCCAACCCTGTTGTTTAATACCTTCAATATTCCAATTAACCCCAATATTTTCTGAGCGATAATAATCTACAAAGCGTTTAACTAGCCTTTTAGCAAAAATTCCTGGTTCTGCTTTTATATGTTTAACTGCTTCTGATTTAAAGTAATCTGCTCGTTCAGTTTCTGACTCGAAGTACAGATCCTCCGGTAATGGCATATATTCGCCCGTTGAGTCTGGATTATTGCCCATCCAGAAAACGGGACCACCATTGGTTGAAATTAGAACGACCTCACCAAATAAATTGTAATTACGTACGGCCCATGGGGTGATCAATATAGCCATAGTGATAACGGTGATAATTGCCGAACTAAACACTTTCTTAAAATCAAATCCACGCAAAAAGCTTAATCCAATGATGATAAATGGGATTAAAAGCGCGATTGGACGTACATAAGCTGCGGCAACAAAAAAGACAGAGGCAATGATCCAATTAGAGTATTTATTAGATTCAGGGCGATACCAAAAAAATATACCAAGCAATATAAAAACGTTAAAGATTGTTTCACTTGCAAGGATGGTTGTGAACTGAATCTGAGATGGCCACAAGGCGTAAATAACACCTACGATATATGCTGTGGGTTCATTGAACCATAACTTGGCCAGAGCCATCATCAACACCAGTGTAAGCAGACCTACAATTAGATTAAAAATAGCAATTATAAGGAATGATTCACCAAAAACTGTAAATAGAAATGCATAAATTGCAGGTGTACCAACAGGCCAATATGCAGTCAAATGTCCTTCTGGATAAGCATAGCCATTACCTGCGCTAATACTCTTGGCAAATTCGTGATACATTATCGAATCAGACACTGGTACAACAGGGATGAGAGCGAGCCAAAGCAGGCGTAACGCCAATGCAACTATCAGAATGTATAAAGTATTCTTTGCATAGTTAGTCTTAAAAAAATCTTTAATCATGTGATACTTTCCCTGATATATAGCATTTCGTTTTTATTTTAGACGCAAACTCATACACGAGTAAAACTTGAGAATTAGGACTTATGACTCGCAATAAGGAGCAGTATCCACTTTTTGTGGACCTAGATGGAACACTTATTTATACCGACCTGCTATTTGAAGTTTGTATAAAGTTCTTAAAACAAAACCCTTTCTGTATTTTTTTATTGATCAGCTGGTTAATCAAAGGCAAAGCAAATTTAAAACAAAAACTCGCAGAGCGAGTGGACATTAATGCTGCCACTCTTCCCTATAATCAGGGTTTTTTGGGGTTCCTCAAAGAGCAGCATGAACAGGGTAGAAAGTTGTATTTGGCAACGGCCAGTCATCAAATATATGCCGATGCAATCGCTGAGTATTTGGGAATTTTCGATGGTGTATTGGCGACTTCCGCCACATTTAATATGAAAGGGGAGAACAAACTAAAGCACTGCCTGGAAGTTTCACCAAACTTTGCCTACGCGGGCAATGAAACATTTGATTTTTGCATATTTGCTAAGGCTGATGAATCATTTTTAGTTAATCCCACTGCCGGTGCGTTACGTTTATCGAAAAAACACCCTGTTACAAGAGTTTTCGAAACAAACGTCAATAAGCCGAAAATCATTTTAAAAGCCATGCGTGTTCATCAATGGCTTAAAAATATGCTTATCTTTGTCCCGGTCTTTGTTTCCTCATTGTATCTTGAGCCAGCTGTCTGGGGTGATGCAATTGTAGGTTTTCTTTTATTTTCCTTGCTCGCATCTGCAACATACTTGCTGAACGATTTACTCGATATTGAGGCGGATAGGTCTCATCCGCGAAAATGTTTGAGGCCTATTCCATCAGGCATGTTGTCGATTAAGCATGCTGTCCTGCTTGCCATGGGACTGTTTTTGGTTACTCTGGTGGGCGCTTTGTTATTTACCAACTTGGCGTTTCAATTGTCTATCCTGGCTTATTTGGTGCTTACACTTTTATACACGTTCGTGTTAAAGGCTTATGTCATTGCTGATGTTATATCGCTAGCGAGTTTATTTACTATTCGGATCATCGCAGGTGCGATGGTCATTGGCGTTATACTCTCTTTCTGGTTATTAGCATTTTCAATGTTTACATTTTTCAGTTTAGCACTGGTAAAACGCTGTGCTGAATTAAAGCTTTTATCAAAAGTGAATAAAGACAAAGCTACGGGTAGGGATTATCAAGTTGATGATTATTATCTTATGCAGAGCTTTGGTGTTACCTCAGCTTTTATTTCGTTATTGTTAATGGCATTTTATGTTCAAGTATCAATGGCTGGCGAGGATTATTCGACGCCAGTACTTTTGTGGGCGACGCTTCCTGCTTTTGCATACTGGTTTCTTCGTATGTGGCTGAAAACCAATCGAGGGGAAATGCATGATGACCCAATTGTTTTCTCAATGAAAAATAAGGGCAGTCTAGTCACCATTGGTTTTATTCTTGTTATTACTTTACTGGCCAAGCTGATATGAACAACCTTACATTGTTGACGATTTTAGCCAGCGTGTTGTTGTCTGTGGCGGCACAAATATCTCTAAAGGCTGGAATGGGACGATTGATCTTCCCTGAAACGTTAATTTCAGTTGAAAGTTTTTGGTTAATTTTTAATCGCTTTGTATTACTGGGATTATTTTGTTACGGCATGAGTATGGTGTTTTGGCTTTATGTTTTAACCAAAGTCGAAGTGAGTCGTGCATATCCATTTGTGGGGCTTGGTTTTATTGGCACTATGTTATTTGCCCATTTTTTGTTGCATGAACCCATTACGATGCAGAAGTTAATCGGAACTCTGCTAGTCGTTTCTGGAGTGTTTTTGCTAGCACGTTAAAAACCGAATCAAATATTGCCCAAAGAATTTCAAACAAGGGATATGGAATGAGTTTGATTATTGCTGAAAAACTGCGAAAGATTGCAGAGAAAAGAAGAAAAAAACGTCCTCTGATACGCGCTATCCTCAGTAAACTTTTAAATCCATCAAGCCGTTTAATGGTTTATACGCCAGCGAATTTCGATAACCCTTATCAGACTTTACTTTATTCAGCATTCAAAAAAATCATAATTGCTCCAACCACAGCAGATAAATTTCTTCGTTATCAAAAGCTTGGAATGTCATCTTTGCTGCATATTCATTGGGATGAAGATTTTTCAGAAAAAATGATCCCCATCGTTCTAAACAGGCACGAAATTCATTACAGTCTTTTAAACATGGAGGTGGAAAGGTTGTTTGGACTGTACATAATGAAATGCCCCATGAAATTGCTGGTGATGAAGAGAAACAACTTTTTTTGAACAATAGAGCCTTTTTATGCGATATGGCAGATCTTATTCATGTCCATAGTGAGTATGCCAAACAGTACCTATTGAAGACATTTAAAGTTCAGAAAGAGAAATTAGTAGTAATCCCGCATCCAAGTTATTTGGAATGGTATTGTTCAGATTCTTCAAAACAAATATTTAGTGATGGCAAGGTTTTTCTGCTTTTTGGCAATATTAGGAAATATAAAGGATTTGATCTAATTTTAGAGGCGTTTTCTAAGGTTACTTCGCCAGAAAGAATCGATCATTTTCATATTGCAGGCAATGGTGCTGATGCTGTGGATTCTGATGAAATTAACGGTATCAAGATAAAACGAACGGGCGGTTATATTGATGATCAGACCGTCCCCAGTTTTTTTGAATCTGCAGATTTTGCTGTTTTTGGTTTTTCCTCAATATTAACATCAGGCTCTTTAATGTTAGCTCTGACTTTTGGTGTACCTCCAATTGCTCCTGCTCATCCTAGCGTATTAAATTCATTGCCTGAAGAGCTACATGATCTTTTATATGAGCCAAACAATGCGGATGATTTTGCTAGGGTTATTGATTATGCTTCAAGCATCGATTTGCAAACCTATACTTTAAAAGTTAGTGCGTGTATTAATTATGCTAGCAAAATGGCTCCATCAGTAATTTCTAAACAACTAGAAACAGAAATTTTAGCTTTATATGCCTGAATTGGACTTTTCCGAAATTCAGATAACATTTTAAATGAGGAGAACTATGAGTTATCTATTAATTTCACCCTGTCGTAACGAAGCCGCTTATATGCGAACTACTTTAGATAGTGTAGTGAATCAAACGGTTCTGCCTGATTTATGGGTGATAGTGGATGATGGTTCTACTGATGAAACTCCAAATATTTTGGCTGATTACGCACAGCGTTATCCTTTCATTCAAATAATAACTCGTGAAAATCGTGGACATCGAAGTGTTGGACCTGGCGTTATAGAGGCTTTCTATCATGGCTATAATCAAATCGATACATCTAAGTTCACATATATATGTAAGTTTGATTTAGATTTAGATGTACCACCTCGTTATTTTGAATTACTTATCGAAAGAATGGAGCAAAATCCTCGAATTGGGACATGCAGTGGTAAGGCATATTACAAAGATGAAAATGGTAATTTAATCAGTGAAAAATGTGGTGATGAAACTTCATTAGGAATGACAAAGTTTTATAGACGCACTTGTTTTGAAGAGATTGGTGGGTTTGTAAGACAAGTTGTTTGGGATGGTATAGATTGCCATAAATGCCGACAGTTGGGATGGATTGCTGTCAGTTGGGATGAACCAGAGTTAAGATTTATTCATCTTAGAGCGATGGGTTCAAGCCAGAAAAGCATACTTACTGGACGAATGCGGCATGGATTTGGCCAGTATTTTATGGGAACAGGTTTTATTTATATGTTTGTTACAGCAATGTATCGAACATCAAGACCACCATACATCGTCGGTGGCTTCGCAATGCTTTGGGGCTACATTAAAAGCTGGTTCAATAAGGTGCCAAGGTTTGATGATAAGGAGCTTGTTGAATTCATTAGAAAATACCAGTGGAACTGTCTATTAAAGGGTAAAGCTAAAGCGACTAAAGACTTAAATGAGCAACAGGCATCAGTATGGAGTGCGAATCACCAATGAGTTTAAAGGTTGCCTATCTCGCTCCTGAGCTCCCATCGCTATCGACGACCTTCATTTATAATGAAATTCTTCAATTAACTGCGTTTGATGTTGAAGTCATTCCTTTTTCTGTCCACGTACCTTTTACCCAAGTAAATGACGACAGATTGGCAGAAATTAAACGCAATGTTACAAATATTTACCCTGCTTCAAAATTAGACGTTATCAAAGAACATTTTTATTTTTTGACGAAGTCACCAAGGAAATATCTACAAACACTTGTTTTTTTATTAAAGGACATAAGTGAAACGGGGCTACTAAAAAGAAATAGCGCCGGGCTTGTATATAGATTCTTTTATTCAGTTTATTTAGCAAAAAAACTACTTGATTCTAAAGCCCAACATTTACATGTGCATTTTGCTCATGTTCCAACTGATTTGGTGATGTATGCATGCTCATTAATTGGCATTGAATATAGTGTTACAGCTCATGCGAATGATCTTTTTGACCAAGCTTGCTACTTAAAACAAAGGTCGAAAGATCCGGTTTTTTTGTTACGATTTCTGAATACAATAAAAATTTTTTAATTTCACTAGGCGCAGATTCGACCAAAATAAACGTAATAAGATGTGGTGTATCTGAGGAAATGCTCAATTATCCATCAATAGCCCCCCCCCAAAAAAAATGTTGTTGGGTTGGTAAGTCGATTAGTTGAAAAAAAAGGTGTTGAAACGCTCATTAAGGCCATGGGTATTTTAAACTCTAAGGATGTTGATTTTTCTGTGATTATATATGGCGATGGACCGCTTAAAACTGACTTAATTAATTTAACTAAAGCAGAAGGACTTGATAAAAAAATCGAATTTCGAGGCGAGATATCCCATTCAGAGGTTCCAAAATTTATTAGTTCTTTGTCAGTTTTTGTTCTTCCATGCAAAGTAGACAAGAAAGGAGATGTCGATGGGATTCCAGTTGTTTTGATGGAATCTATGGCTCTAGGCGTTCCCGTGATATCAACAACAGTATCAGGCATTCCTGAACTTATTGAAGATGGTGTATCGGGATATCTTTGCGAGCCTGATGATTATCAGAATTTGTCATTAAAAATTAATAAGGTTTTTCAAACTGGCACAGAAATGAATAGTTTATTGGACAGTGCTAAACAAAAAGTGAAAAACGAGTATTTAATCTCTCATAATGCTCAGCTTTTATACGATTGCATATCGCGATCTGTTGAAAATTCTTTTGGGAAGTAATCGTTTTGTTTAAATTGAGCGGCTACAAAAAAGACCTAACAACGTCTTTATTACAGAAAATTACTCTTACCCATTCGCTCAATGATACTGTGAAAGTAATATTATCTGAACGAGAGGCCGCACAGGGCGTTCTGATAGTTTCATTTATCAATGCCCATGCCATGAACTTAGCCCATCAGGATCAATTGTTTTATGAGTCACTAATCTTTACTGATTTGCTATTCAGGGATGGTATTGGGATGAAACTCCTTTTAAAGTCGGTTTCAATAGATCCTGGTTTTAATGCAAACGGTACTGATCTCATTCCAGCATTGCTATCAGCTATAAAAAATAAAAAATTAGCTATGATTGGATCACGCATGGATGTAGCGAATGCTTGTAAATTGGAGCTAGAAACAAGAGGGCATATCGTCGAATATCATGACCATGGCTTTCATGATGATGAATACTATATCCAAAAAATAACTCACTCCGATGTGGAAGTTGTAATTTTAGGTATGGGAATGCCAAGACAGGAGATTTTGGCAAAAAAATTAAAAGACACTTCATCAAGAAGATTACTCATTATCAATGGTGGTGCAATAATCGACTTTGTCTCAGGATCGGTTCCACGTGCACCTTTATTTTTTAGAAAAATTGGATGTGAATGGTTGTACAGGCTTTTTAAAGAACCAAAAAGATTATGGCGAAGATATATATATGGTAACTTTCGTTTTTTGTTTGGTGTTTTTGTTTACGGTTGCACAACCAAAAAGTAAGTGTGTGTTTCTAAATAAAAAGATTGTATATTTAGCACGAATTTGAATCATAAATAATTAAAATTAGATTTTGCTGAGCATGACTGTATGAAGGGGAGAGAATTTGTTAAATTTTAAACAGACAGGGATCTTAATTGTAGCCCTTGCTATCACAATCATTACATATTGGGCGGGTCTAGCTGAAGCAGTTTCACGTTGGGGTAAACAAGAAGAATATAGTCATGGTTTTCTTATCCCTTTAGTCATGTTATTTATCTTATGGGAAAAGCGGAATTTGATAAATGCGGCTAAAGGACCTCCGATGTGGTCTGGGGTCGTAATAATATTCCTCGCTGTAGTTATATTCATAGTTGGAGAGATCAGCGCTCTTTACCTCTTTATTCAATACTCTTTCGTGATGGTATTAATTGGCCTGTCTATGATAACGGTAGGTCGGGCCACAAAGTATACTTTTGCTCCAATACTATTGCTTTTATTCGCTATACCCCTGCCATATGTCATCGAAGTCGTTTTGACTGCAAAACTCCAGTTGTTTTCATCATGGCTGGGAGTTCAGGTTATTCGGATGTTCCAAATCCCAGTATTTCTTGAAGGTAATATTATTGACCTTGGTGTGTATCAGCTTCAGGTAGTTGAGGCATGTAGTGGTTTACGGTACCTCTTTCCATTGATGAGTCTTGGCTTTATAGCTGCTTATTTTTACCAGGCTGCATTCTGGAAACGTGCCATTGTCTTTTTAATGACAATTCCAATCACAATTTTTATGAACAGCTTTCGTATCGGAGCTATTGGTGTGATGGTCGACAATTGGGGCATCTCAATGGCAGAAGGCTTTTTGCACGACTTTGAGGGCTGGATAATATTTATGGCTTGTGCTGCCATGTTGTTCTTATTAGTCGTGTTGCTTGAAAAGATTGCCCCTAGCAAAAAAACACTTTCACAACTTTTTGCTGTTGTGGATCATGACCCCTCAAACAAAATGTTTAGCGGGCACCCTAAAAGTTACTCATATAAACCTTTCTTGATTGTTTTATTGATTTTGGTGTTTGCTTTGTTTTCAACTAAATTTGTTGATAACAGAGATGAAAAAATTCCAGAGCATGAAGATTTTATAAGTTTTCCACTTCAGTTTAATGATTGGATTGGTCAACATGAAAAGCTTGATGATAATGTTGTCGATAAGTTGGCTTTAACTGACTATCTGTTTGCTAATTTTACCGGTATCGATCGCAATATTGTGAATGTCTACGTTGCCTATTATGAATCTCAACGTAAGGGTGTCTCACCACATTCTCCACGAGTTTGTATTCCAGGCGGTGGCTGGGAAATTGCCGAATTTAACCGTAAGGAAGTAGACGGGCAGCCAATTAACCGAGTGATTATCAAAAATGGTGATCAGGAACAGTTGGTGTATTACTGGTTCCAAGGTCGTGGCAGGCAGATTGCTAATGAGTACACCAATAAGTGGTATCTATTTAAAGATGCTTTACTGGAAAACAGAACGGATGGTGCTTTGGTTCGTTATGTGACGCCTGTTCTGCCGGGAGAAAGTCATCAAAATGCTGATGCCAGAATCCAGTCATTAATGCAACATACGTCACCAGAAATAAACCGTTATATAGCAGATTAAGTCAGGAAGATGGATATGAAAAACTTTAAACACACAGTATTGGCTGCATTAGTAGCAGGAATGATTTCGGGTTGTGGTTCAGCCGAGGATTCATCAGCACGTTTCATTGAAAGTGGTAAAGATCTGATGGAGCAGGGCGAGTTTGACAAAGCTCGGTTGGAATTCAGAAATGCCCTACAAATTAATCCATTAGAAGCTGAAGGTTATTACCAGTTGGCATTAATCGATGAAAAAGGCCAAAAATGGAAAGGCATGTACTCCAACCTGGTAACAGTTGAGTCTTTAAATCCTAACCATGTCCCGGCGATTGTCAAACTTGGTCAGTTACACGTTGTTTCCGGTCAGTTAGATGAAGCCATGAAAAGAGCTGAAAAAGCTTTGTCTTTGGAGCCTGAAAATACCGATGCCATTTTGTTGAAAGCAACCACGCTTATCAAGCAAGAAAATTTTGGTATGGCTGAAGCTGAGATCAATCGTGTTTTGGCGATTGACTCACAGAATATGGAAGCCCTGACTGCCAGGGTTATGTTATATAAAAATAGTGGCCAAACCAGAAAAGCCCTCACTGCTGCTGATGAAGCTTTGGCAACGCATCCAGATGCGATGCCATTAAAAATGATTAAGCTCAGTATTTTTCAGGAGCTCAATGATTATGCTGCCATGGAATCCCTTTACCGCGAATTATTACCAGAATATCCAAATGAGAGTTGGGTGGCTATTTCGTTGGCCAAGTTACTCAACGATTCAATGAATCGCTATGACGATTCGCAAAAAGTTCTTGAAGATTATGTTGCCAATAATCCAGATGATGCAGAAACCATCATGTTATTAGTAGCCTTGATTAATAGCCGTGACCCAGACTTAGCGATGACTAAACTGGATGAGTTTATTGCTGCTAAACCAGACAATCAGGAATTACGTTTTGCCAAAATTGAAATGCTCAGCATTCAAGGTAAGCAAGATCTGATGATTTCTGAGCTGGAAGCAATTATTGCCTCTGAGCCAACCAGCGAAATAGGTTTGCGTGCCAGAGCAAGTATTGCTGGAATTAAAGCTCAGGAAGGCCAGTTCGAAGAAGCTGAAACTATGGTAAATGATATTTTGGCTGTCTCTTCTGAGCATGAACAAGCATTATTATTAAAAGCTAAGTTGCAATTAAGAAACGAACAAATAGATCCAGCTATCAGCAATTTAAGGGTTTTGATCCGAAATAATGCTGAGCTTGATGAAGCAATGGTGTTATTAGCTCAAGCTTATGCATTAACTGGCTCTTCTGAGTTGGCTGAAAATAGTTTCCGTCAGGCATTATCGGTTAACCCGACAAATGCACAGGCCGCATTATCTGTTGCTAGCGTATTAATGCGAGGCAATGATTTAGACCGTACCGAACAGGTTTTAGTCAGAGCATTAGATGGTAATGCCGGCAACGAGAACCTATTACAGGCGTTGGCACAAATTCGGATTCTAAAACGTGACTGGGCAGGAACACAGCAAGCGCTGGATGGTTTAGCGGATAGCTCTGCATTAACTCATTTGTTGACCGCCCAAATGTATCAAGGTTTGAATGATAATACTTTAGCCATTGCTGAATATGAGGCTGCACTGAAGATCGATCCAAATCTCACCAGAGCATTGCAGCAAATGATGGCTATTTATTATCAACAAGATCAGAAAGAAGAAATTGTAACTTTTCTTAATGATCATATTGCCCAGTACCCTGAGTTGACCAATGGTTATCTGGTGTTGGCAGACTTTTATCGTACGGAAGGTAATTTACCAGAAGCCATTGCCACCATTGATCGTGCTTTGGCAAATGATGATGAATGGACAGCGGGATACAGTTTGAAAGCTAACCTGCATTATCTGAATAGTGAACCTGATGCAGCAATAGCAGCTTTTGAAGAAGGGCTGGCAAAAACACCTGAAGACAATCAGTTAGCCATGCAGTTAGCCTCTACCCATGAGTCCAAAAAAGAGTTTGAACAAGCACGTCGGTTATATGAAGAGGTTATTGCACGTGATCCTTCAATAGATGTTGCTGCAAACAATCTTTCCAGCTTGCTCTCTGATCAGTTTGAATCACCAGAGAATTTGCAACGAGCGCTCGTATTATCAAGCCGTTTTCGTGATTCCGACCAACCTTATTTTGCCGATACATTTGGTTGGGTGAATTACAAGCTGGGTAATTATGAAGATGCCAGACCCGCTTTAGAAAGAGCGGCCTCAAGCAATGATGCTATAGCATTATTCCATTATCATCTGGGACGTTTATACGTCGCGTTAAAAATGCCTGCAGAAGCTCGCCAGTCATTTGAACGTGCCGAGCAAATGGCCAATGAAGAAAATGATGCAGAATTGGTTGGCAAAATTGGAGAACAGTTAAGCCAGCTTTAAGATTTAATTGACCAAACTGAAAGCCTTGCAGGTTCATCCTGCAAGGCTTTTTTTTTGTGGTTTTAGTATTAACCAATCATTCGTTTTAATACAGTATCTTTCTGGATAAAGTGATGATACAAAGCCCCTGCAATATGGGCGATCACCAGAAATATAAGTAGAAATGCAAAAGGAGAGTGCCATTCACCGAGAGCAAGAGCCCAAGGAACTTCATCAGCAGGTTGAGCGATTAGTTCATAGCCGAACACTTTTACTGGATAACCTTTACCGTGAATATACAATGCTCCCAGAAACGGCATGATAAGCATAGAGAAATACATTAACCGATGAGCGATTTTAGCAATCACGCCGTCAAATCCCGGATTAATTGGTCGTTGCGGTTTTTGTTTCAACGCCCATAGTAATCGTACAACAGCCAGAATAAGGATTACGGCACCGATAGAAACATGCCAGGGTCCGAATGTGTCACCCAACCAATGTTCTCCCTCATTAATACGATCGGCGAATTTAAAAAATTGCTGCAGCACTAATACTGCCATAACCCAATGAAAAAACCGCGTGATAGAACCATAGCGTTCGCTGTTGTCATTAATCATTTCACTCTCCTTTGTGTGCCCAGAATATTCTTATATGAACGAGAACCTTATCTCGTATTTTAAGTATATAAATACCTACTTTAAGTGTTTATTAAGAGAATGTGATTGAGGTGATCTTCCTTGTCAATTCCGAGATGTTTAAACGTCACGAAAATGCGCATGAATTTTTTCAAGTCTGGCATAAACATGGTCAATAAATGCCTGGGCAACGCGAGATGGATATTTACCCATTGGATGAACCAGACACCAGGTACGACGAATAGGAAAATCTTGTATTGATAGGGTTTTCAATTTACCGGTTTGTAATTCAGCCAATACCGTTAATTTCGGCAAAACAGCAACGCCAAGGCCTGCCATCACAGCATGTTTGATACCTTCATTCGAACCAAATTCCATAACTGGATTGGGCTGAAGTCGGTGTTGCTGACAGTGTTGTTCTAAAGCAAAGCGTGTTCCGGAACCGTTCTCACGTATTAGCATTGGTTCAGCAAAAAATTGTTTTTCGGAAACCATCTCCCGACTATTTAAAGCATGGTGAATGTTTAAAACTGGAATTAACTCATTGTCTAAAAACGGCAATGTGCTTAACGACCGCCCTCCGGTACCATGGCCATTATCACCAAATCATCCACATTCAGTTTTAATCGATCCAATGCCTGGGCCCGATTGACCACCTCAATCTGCACATTAACCGCTGGAAATCTTCGAGAAAACTGCTCAATAAGAAGGGCACCACCGACTGAGCAGAAGTGACAACACAGAGCTTTAAATCACCCGAAAGCGCTTCGCGCAACAAATTCAATTCGGTTTGTAACTCACTCATCTGCCCGAATAGCCTTTCGATAAAACTTGCCACTCGTTCACCGGCTTCAGTGCAATACAGTTGGCGTCCTATATATTCGAATAATGGTTGCTCAAGAGCATTTTCCAAATGACGCATTTGTGAGCTCACCGCAGGTTGCGTCAGGCCAAGGTTTTCCGCGGCTTTGCGGTAACCTTTGTGTTGATAGACCGCTTGAAATACCTGCATTTGTCTGAAAGACAGCCGGGATAATAATTGTTGAAGGCTGAGCGCCATGATCTTGCACCTATTGGGGGATTGATAAGTTTTAACTTATCGATGAATTATATTTAATTGATTTTTGTTTATCAGTATTTTGTTTTACGCTTTGCCCACAAATTTGGCCGAGGCTGAGCTATGTTAAAAAAAATCCTGATCGCCAATCGTGGTGAAATTGCTGTGCGAATTGTCCGGGCCTGCTCGGAAATGGGTATTCGTTCAGTGGCTATTTATACCGAACCGGATCGCTATGCCTTGCATGTTAAGCGTGCCGACGAATCTTATTCGTTAGGTGAAAACCCGCTTGAAGGTTACCTAGACCCAGTTCGTCTGGTGAATTTGGCGGTAGAAACCGGCTGTGATGCCATACATCCTGGCTATGGTTTCCTCTCTGAAAATGCCAAGTTTGCTCGTCTTTGCGAACAAAACGGCATTATCTTTATCGGCCCTAAAGCCTCTGTCATTGAAAAAATGGGCGATAAAACCGCTGCTCGCGATAGTATGCGAAAAGCTGGTGTTCCCATTACCCCTGGCTCAGACGGTAACCTCGAAAACATTGAAGAAGCATTAACGGTTGCCGAAGAGATTGGTTACCCCATCATGATCAAAGCCACTTCCGGTGGCGGCGGTCGAGGCATTCGCCGTTGCGATACGCCTGCTGAACTCAAACAACAATTTCCCCGGGTTATTTCCGAAGCGACCAAAGCCTTTGGTTCTGCTGAAGTGTTTATGGAAAAGTGCATCGTTAACCCACGGCATATTGAAGTGCAGGTGCTGGCAGACAGTCATGGCAATGTGGTGCATTTATATGAGCGGGACTGTTCCATTCAGCGGCGTAACCAGAAGCTGATTGAAATCGCCCCAAGCCCACAACTTACACCGGAACAACGTAACTATATTGGTGGGCTGGCAGTTAAAGCGACTGAAGCAGTGGGCTATGAAAATGCCGGAACTGTTGAGTTTCTGCTGACCGGCAATCAGGTGTATTTCATGGAAATGAATACTCGAATCCAGGTCGAGCACACCATTACCGAGCAGATCACCGGTATTGATATTGTTCGCGAACAATTACGTATCGCCGCCGGTGAAACCTTGCGATACCGTCAGGAAGATATTCATTATCGTGGTTTTGCCCTGCAGTTTCGTATTAATGCAGAAGATCCGAAAAATGATTTCCTGCCCAGCTTTGGTCGCATCACCCATTACTACGCACCGGGTGGCCCGGGAGTTCGTGTCGATACCGCGATCTATACCGGTTATGAAATCCCGCCGTATTTTGACTCGATGTGTTTGAAGCTGGTGGTCTGGGCTTTGGATTGGGAAGATGCGGTCGATCGTGGCTGTCGTGCTCTGGACGATATGCGGTTACATGGCATTAAAACTACGGCCAGCTATTACCAACAAATCCTCAAACATCCTGATTTCAGAGCAGGAAAATTTGATACCAGCTTTGTGGCTGCCCATCCCGAATTACTGACCTATTCAGATAAACGTCATCCCACCGCATTGGCACTGGTGTTGGCTACCGCCATCGCCGCGCATGCAGGCTGGTAAAACAAGTTAGCCGGAGAATTGTAATGAAACAAATTTAAG
>NZ_SSXS01000008.1:102961-114701 GCF_004832235.1 Methylophaga sp. SB9B | reverse complement strand
GCTCCCATCCCGAATTACTGACCTATTCAGATAAACGTCATCCCACCGCATTGGCACTGGTGTTGGCTACCGCCATCGCCGCGCATGCAGGCTGGTAAAACAAGTTAGCCGGAGAATTGTAATGAAACAAATTCAAGTTACGGATGTGACGCTGCGTGATGCACATCAATCATTGATAGCTACTCGTATGCGTACCGATGACATGTTGCCGATCTGCGAAAAGCTTGATCGCGTTGGTTACTGGTCATTGGAAGTGTGGGGCGGGGCGACATTTGATGCCTGCGTGCGTTATCTGAAAGAAGATCCCTGGCAGCGTCTGCGGTTATTACGCGGTATGTTACCTAACACGCGTCTGCAAATGCTGTTACGTGGACAAAACCTGTTGGGTTACCGGCATTATGCCGATGATGTGGTACAGGCGTTTGTTGCCAAAGCCGCTGAAAATGGTATTGATGTGTTCCGGGTGTTTGATGCATTAAATGATATGCGAAATCTGGAAACCGCTTTAAAAGCGGTAAAAGATGCTGGTAAACACGCTCAAGGCACCATCAGTTACACCACCAGCCCAGTGCATACGCCTGAGTTATTTGTCGAGCAGGCCAAAACGCTGCGTGATATGGGCGCCGATTCAATCGCCATTAAAGATATGGCCGGATTGCTGGCACCCTATCCAACCTATGAGTTGGTCAAAGCCATTAAATCTGCTGTGGATTTACCGTTAGTGATCCACAGTCATTCCACCTCTGGTCTCGCACCACTTTGTCAGTTAAAAGCCATTGAAGCCGGTGTTGATCGAATTGATACAGCGATTTCCTCATTTGCTGGTGGAACGAGTCATCCGGCGACTGAAAGTCAGGTAGCAGCGTTAAAAGGCACTGAATGGGATACCGGTCTGGATTTGAATTTACTGGGTGAAATTGCCGATTATTTCCGTGAAGTTCGTAAAAAATATCATCAGTTTGAAAGCGAATTCACCCGCGAAGATGTGTCAGTCCAAATCAATCAGGTGCCCGGTGGCATGATGTCTAATCTGGCCAATCAGCTTAAAGAGCAGAATGCCTTAGATCGTATTCGTGAAGTGTTTGCTGAGATCCCTCGAGTTCGTGAAGATTTGGGCTTTCCACCATTGGTCACGCCAACCTCACAAATCGTCGGTACTCAGGCGGTCTATAACGTATTGAGTGGTGAGCGTTATAAAACCATCACCAATGAAGTAAAACGTTATCTGCTGGGTGGTTACGGCCAGCCGCCGGCACCGATTAATGTTGAACTGCAACGTAAAGCGATTGGTAATGAAACGGTGATGGAATCACGTCCAGCAGATTCTATTGCACCGGAAATGGAAAAATTGCGCGCCAAGATTGGTGATTTGGCGACTTGCGAAGAAGATGTATTAACCTTTGCCATGTTCCCGGACATTGGTCGTGAATTTCTGCAACAACGTCTGGATGGCACTTTGCAACCAGAACCGTTGATTCCAGAGAGCAAAGGCAAAGCTCCAGGCACCGTATCAACTGAGTTTAAAGTCGATGTTCATGGTGAAACTTATGATGTTGCTATTACTGGTGTCGGGGATGTTGGCGGCGGTAAACGCAAAATGTATATATCTGTTGATGGTATGCCGGAAGAAGTTATATTCGAAACCATCAGCGAGTTTGTTTCAGATGGTGCTCAACAAGGCCGTAAAAAAGCTAGCGATCCTGGTCATATCACCACACCTCTACCAGGCAATGTCGTTGAAGTGTTGGTCAACGTCGGCGATAAAGTAAATTCCGGTCAATCAACGATGATTATTGAAGCGATGAAAATGGAATCAGAGTTACTGGCCAATATTGACGGTGAGGTCAAGGCGATTCATGTCACTAAAGGTGATCGGGTTACGCCGGGTGAAGTGTTAATTGAAATTGCTTAAAAGCTGTTGAATAGAAAACTTGAGAACCGGGGCATGTCCCGTTTTTTTTTATAACTCAATGTCCGTCGTACTATCCAGACTGTCGTAATAAATTATTGCCAGGTAACGAATCGGCATTTGCAGAATATTTTCCGGACGATGTGGTTGCTCCGCATTAAAGGTCAGCGAATCTCCGGGTTCCAACACATAGAGTTCATCGCCTACGGTGTATTCCAATCGGCCTTCCAGCATGTAAATAAATTCAGTGCCGGGATGCTCAAACGGGGCAAAGATTTCACCTTGTTCTTCCAAAGTGATTAAAAACGGTTCAAACAGCTTTTTCGGACCTTGATCATAGGCCAGCAGATGATATGTGTGACCGCATTTAGTGCCGCGTCTGACCACTTCCATACCTTCACCATGTTTGACATATTGAGCACCGCCTTTTGGCGTGTCGTAATCATGAAACAGTTTTGACAGTGTCACACCCAATGCATTGGCTAAATGTTCGAGCTTTTCCAGACTAGGGGAGGTTAAGCCGTTTTCAATTTTGCTCAACATGCCACGACTTAACGCAGCCCGTTCGGCGACTTCGGCAATGGTAAGTCCATTCTCTAAACGTAAGTGCCGCAATGTATTGCCAAGATGCTTATCAAGCAATTTTGGCGCGGACTCCATTCCAGTTAATTCATTTTTATCGTTCACATAGATTTCCTTGTTTGCCACACAGTGCTTTGATCATACACGAAATTTTGTTTTTTTCTGTGCTTATTGATTCATATAGTGAAACAAAGTTTAACAAAGTTGTTGACAGCAAAAAACACAAATGCGTAAATAGAGCTAAAGTTTCACTGAGTGAAATAAAGTTTACTTAAAAGGTGGTAGGAAAAACTACTCCCTTGGTAGTAGATCTGATGGCAAAACAGCAAGAGGATGATTCATGCCGTTACGTTTGTTGAAATACGCAATTAGTCGGGAACACCCGGCACCACGCTTTTTCCGTGACTGCGTAGAGCCTAAGAAAACCTATGACGTTGTTATCATCGGCGGCGGTGGACATGGCTTGGCCGCTGCGTATTATCTGGCCAAAGATTACGGCATCACCAATGTGGCTGTGTTGGAAAAAGGCTATATCGGTGGCGGAAATACCGGACGTAACACAACGATTATCCGTTCCAACTATCTGACTCCGGAAGGCGTTAAGTTCTACGACGCCAGCGTGAAGATCTATGAAGGTCTTTCCGAAGAGCTGGATCTGAATCTGTTTTATTCTAATCGTGGACATTTCACCCTAGCTCATACCGAGTCAGCGATGCGTACCATGCGCTGGCGGGCTGAGGTCAATAAACATGTTGGTGTCGAAAGTTATGTGGTTGGCCCGGAAGAAATCTCCAAAGCCTGCCCGCAATTAGATATCTCCTGCAGCGGTCAAGCTCCAATTTTAGGTGCGCTTTATCACGCACCGGGTTCAGTTGCTCGACATGATGGTGTGGCCTGGGGTTATGCCCGCGGTGCCGATCAGCTAGGGGTAGAAATATTCCAGAACACTGAAGTTACCCGTATTGACGTGAAAGGCGGCAAAGTCTGCGGTGTTCAAACCAATAATGGCTATATCAGCACCAATAAAGTGTTGTCGGCCGTAGCTGGGTTTACCCCGCGTATCACACAGATGGTGGATTTGCAGACTCCTATCGTCATTCATCCATTACAAGCCTGTGTTACTGAGCCGATGAAACCTTGGCTCGATACCATCTTGGTATCAGGAAGTCTGCATGTTTATGTCAGTCAGTCTTCACGTGGCGAATTGGTGATGGGCTCATCTTTAGATCCATATGAGATGCACTCGACACGCTCATCGCTGGATTTTGTGGAAGGGCTGACCTCGCATATCACCGATATGTTTCCGTTTCTTTCCAACGTCAAAGTGGTTCGCCAATGGGCGGGGATGGCAGATTTGACGCCGGACTTCGCACCCATCATGGGCAAAACACCGATAGAAGGTTTCTATCTGGATGCCGGTTGGGGAACCTGGGGTTTCAAAGCCACGCCAATCAGTGGCAAAACCATGGCAGAGACCATTGCCAAGGATATGGCGCCAGATTTAATTAAGTCATTTCGTTTGTCGCGCTTTGAAGACTACGAATTGACCGGTGAAAAAGGTGCCGCTTCAGTCGGCCATTAAACGAGAGTATCGCAATGAAATTACTGCAATGTCCTGTTAATGGAATCAGACCTCTGAGCGAATTCAGCTATGGCGGTGAATTTCGCACCATGCCTGATCCAGATAGTTGCACCGATCAACAGTGGCAGCCTATGTGCATTACCGCAGTGGCGCGCCTGGTTATAAAAAAGAATGGTGGTATCACATGCCCAGTGGCACTTGGTTTATAGCAGAACGTAATACGATTACCGACAAAGTCAGCCGCACCTATCTGTTGCCTAAACGGGAGGTTGCTGTATGAGTTCAAGATTAACGACGCAATCGACTGAATGGATCCAGCGCGATAAGCCTTTTAGCTTCAGCTACGAAGGCCAGCAAGTTACTGCCTTTGAAGGCGACACCATTAGTAGTGCTCTATGGGCCAATGGCATCAAGGTTTTAGGACGCAGTTTCAAATATCACCGTGCCCGCGGCATTCTGACGTTGGCAAATCATGATGTAAATGCGTTGATGACCGATGGTGTAGATACCAATATCCGCGCCGATGTTTGGCCGGTGCAAGCTGATATGCAGCTATACGCGGTGAATACCACTGGCGGTGTAATAAAAGACAGAAGCCAGTTTATCGATAAAATTTCGCCGTTATTACCGGTCGGCTTTTATTACAAAGCCTTCCATACACCACGCCGGTTTTTCCCCTTCTGGGAAGACAAGATCCGTAAAGCGGCTGGTTTGGGTGAGGTGAACTTTAATTTCCCGAGAATTCCCAAGCCCAAACAGCATGCACATTGTGATGTGTTGATCATCGGTGCTGGTATTGCCGGATTATCAGCTGCAATCAGTGTGGCAGAGCAGGGTCTGTCAGTCATTATTGTTGATGAAAATGCCAAAGCCGGTGGCAGCCTTACTTACGATATGGCTAGTGAATCAGCAAACCAATTAACAGAATTACTTAGTGTTGTTGATAGCCATAACAAAATTCGCCTGATCACCAACGCCTATGCCGCAGGTTATTACGCCGATCATCTAGTACCGATCGTCGAAACTACTGGTATCACTAAAGTTCGTGCCAAAGCACTGATTGTGGCCAGTGGTGCTTTCGAACAACCACCGGTATTTCGTAATAATGATTTACCCGGTGTGATGATGGGTTCTGCTGCACAACGGTTGATTTATCGTTATGCGGTCAAACCATTTGATAAAGGTGTGGTAGTTACTGCCAACGATTACGGCTATCGCACTGCATTGGATTTACTGGCGGCAGGTGTGGATGTGCTGGCAGTGATTGATATGCGCCGCGAAGGCAGTAGCTCGCCATTAGTCACTGAGCTTAAAAGTAAACAGGTCGCTGTGCATAAAGCCAGCTGCGTTTATGAAGTCATTGCTTCCAAACACAAACTGGGTGTTTCGGAAGTGGTTATCTGTCCTTACGACGAGTTGATGGCAGAAGCTGATACCAAAAATAAAATCCGTCTTAAATGTGATGGCGTGGCAATGAGTGCCGGTTGGGCGCCTGCTGCTGCATTGTTATATCAAGCAGGCACCAAAATGCGCTTTGATAATGCGGTGCAACAGTTTGTGCCAGCAGAACTGCCGGAAGGCGTGTTTGCTGCCGGTAAGGTCAATGGCATATTTGAACTAGACCAACGTCAGTTGGATGGACAACGTGCCGCTGCTGAAGCGTTGAATTATTTGGGTAAATCGGTTGCCACTGTTGAAGTAAAACCACATCAGGGCATTTCGCCAAGCCATGCTTATCCGGTGGTCAATCATCCGAAAGGCAAAAACTTTGTCGATTTTGATGAAGACATTCAGGTTAAAGACTTTATCAATGCCGCCAAAGAAGGGTTTGACAACATTGAGTTGATGAAACGTTTCACCACAGTTGGCATGGGCCCGAGCCAGGGTAAACATTCCAATATGAATGCGATTCGCATCCTGGCACGCATTCGTGATTTGCCGGTAGAGAAAATCGGCACGACTACGGCCAGACCCTTTTTTCATCCAACGCCGATAGGCCACTTGGGTGGTCGTGGGTTTCATCCACATCGTTATACCGCGATGCATGAATGGCACATTGAAAATGGCGGAATAATGACCGCTGCAGGTTTGTGGATGCGTCCGTCCTATTATCTGCCAGCGGGAAGTCAGCTGACGGCACATCAGGCAATGCAACAGGAAGCCATGGCCGTTCGCACTAAAGCCGGAATGATTGATAACAGCACCTTGGGCAAGATCGAAGTCTATGGTCCGGACGCGGCAGCGTTTCTTGAACGGGTTTACACCGGCAAATTCGCCAAGCAGAAAGTTGGTCAATACCGTATTGCCATGCTGCTAGATGAAGCTGGGGTGATGGTCGATGACGGTCTGGCTTGCCGACTGGCAGAAGATCGTTTTTATCTGACAACCAGCACCACCAATTCCGCAATGGTATATCGCCAGTTACAACGTGAAGTACAAATCAGCGGTTTGTCAGTGTCGTTAGCCAATCTGACTGGTGTTAAAGCGGCCATGACCATTGCTGGCCCGGCAGCGGCAGATATTTTGTCACAATTAACTACAGTGGATTTATCTGCTAACGCTTTCCCAACGGGGAGTGTGGTGGAAACCAAGGTGGCAGATATTGAATGCCTGTTGCTGCGTGTGGCCTTTGTTGCCGAACAGGCTTTTGAGATTCATCTGCCAGCCGCTGCAGGTTTATACGTCTGGAATCAATTGATGCAAGCCGGTGCGTTATTTGGCCTGACGGCTTATGGCACCGATGCTCAGCGTTTACTCCGGCTGGAAATGGGACATCACCTGATTGGGCATGACACTGATGGATTAACCAATCCGTTTGAAGCTCACGCTGAGCCATTGATCGCCATGGATAAAGCCTTTTTTACCGGTCAACGCAGCTTAAAAATTATCGCCAAAAAACCACTAAATAAAACGCTGGTGAATTTTGTGTTGGATAGCAATTTTGCAGGTGACTTACCCAACGAATGCAACCTGGTGATTGATAACGGCGATATCGCAGGACGCATTACCAGTATTGCCTACAGCCCTTATTTGAAGAGAGTGATTGGTATTGCCTTTGTGCCACCGGAAAAACGCCAACCCGGCAGCCGGTTTGAGATTCGTAATGATGCCGGGGATTTGATTGCCGCCACCGTGATTCAGTCACCCACTGAACTGGCCAAAAGTGCATAGGAAAGCTTACTGATGAAATCGACCATGTTAAAAAGCCCAATCGCCTTCGCTCAGGCTAGCCAAAACCCGCAAATGGCTGAGGTTAACGGCATGCTGACGGCAGTAAGGTTTGCTGATGAAGCTATTGAATCACAACGTGCTGATGTGTTGGCTATCTGCGATGTCAGTGCGTTTGCACGAGTCAGCATAAAAGGACAACAAGCCGCCAGTTACTTGCAACAACAAGGCATTGCTTTGCCAGCCGATGCGAATCAATGGCTTTTCGAAGCAGATCGTCTGGTGATGCGGCTGGGCAACAGTGAATTTTTAATTGAAGACCAAAGCTCCAACGTTAAACCATCGGTCAGTGAGCTCTCATCTGCAGAGGGCGTGCACAAAGTCAGTCGCAACGACGCGGCTTTCATCTTGACCGGAAACCATATCCAACCATTATTTGCAGAAATTTGTGAAATCGATCTGGTGGCCGAACTGGCAACAGAAAACCACCTGGTCATGACAGTCATTGCAGGGGTGTCAGCAACGTTGCTGAGCCAAACGCTTAATGGAGAGCGCATCTATCGACTCTGGTGTGATGGAACTTACGGACCTTATCTGTGGAAGACCTTGCTTAGCATTATTGAACAAGCAGGCGGCGGAGCCGTGGGATTGCATCACTTTTATCCAAAGATTTAACCGATTGCAGATCTCAACATTAAGGAAAGGCTTATGAAATCGTTAGCAGAAGCAAAACAGTTTCTTGAAACCAATAACATCAAATATGTGCTGGCCCAGTTTGTAGACATTCATGGGGTCGCCAAAACCAAATCTGTGCCGGCCAGTTGTCTGCAAGATGTCGTCGAAAAAGGCGCGGGTTTTGCCGGGTTTGCAGTGTGGGGTTTGGGTATGGAACCACATGGCCCTGACTTTCTGGCTCGTGGTGATTTGAGCACTTTATCGATTGTGCCTTGGCAGCCGGGTTATGCCCGAATTGTCTGTGATGGTCATGTTAATGGTAAACCACATCCTTACGACAGCCGTGTGGTGTTGAAAAAACAACTGAGCATGCTGGCGGATAACGGCTGGACCTTAAACACTGGTCTGGAACCGGAATTTTCCTTATTTAACCGTGGTGCAGATGGCGCATTACTGCCCGTAGATGAGAGTGATTTGCTGGATAAACCTTGTTACGACTACAAAGGTTTGTCTCGTTCAAGAAATTTCCTCGAATCGCTGGTGGATTCGCTGCAACAGGTGGATTTTGATGTTTATCAAATCGACCATGAAGATGCTAACGGCCAGTTTGAAATCAACTATACCTACAGCGATGCGTTGACCTCAGCTGACCGCTTTACTTTTGTACGGATGGCGGCAGGTGAAATTGCCAACGGTATGGATATGGTTTGTTCGTTTATGCCAAAACCATTCTCCGATCGTACCGGTAATGGCATGCACTTCCATCTGTCGATTACTGATAAAGATGGCAAAAACCTGTTTAACGATGACAGCGATGTGAATGGCATGGGCTGTCAAAAATGGCCTACCACTTTATCGGTGGCCTGCTGCATCACGCGGATTCTTTATGTGCCTTTGCTGCGCCGATTGTGAATTCCTACAAACGTCTGGTAGTCGGTGGGGCCGCTTCCGGTGCAACCTGGGCACCAGCCTATATTTGCTATGGCGATAACAACCGCTCGGCGATGGTGCGTATTCCGTATGGTCGTCTTGAATTCCGCTTACCGGATTCCAGCTGTAATCCATATTTAGTGCATGCCGCATTGATTGCTGCCGGTATGGACGGTGTTGAACGCGAATTGGATCCAGGCGCGCCACACAACATCAATTTATACGATTTGAGTGAAGCTGAATTGAAAGAAAAAGGCATCGGGGTATTACCACAAAACCTCAACGAAGCATTGGATGCTTTGGCCGCCAATAGTGTGCTCAGAGAAAAAATGGGATCAGAAATCGTCGATGAATTTATCAAAGTAAAACGCATGGAGTGGATTGAATATTCACGTCATGTATCCGATTGGGAACGCAAACGCTACGCCGAGTTTTTCTAATCGGTTTATCAAGCAGTTATTGAAGAGGTATTAATTATGTGTGGAATAGTCGGCCTGTATTTAAAAAACGAGTCGCTGGAAAGCCAACTGGGACAATTGTTTGTGCCCATGCTGATCGCGATGACCGATCGCGGTCCTGATAGTGCTGGTTTTGCGATTTATGGTGATGAAGTAGCGGATGACTCTGTCAAATTAACGCTGCGTCATGAAGATGAAAACTATGATTGGGCTGGGCTGGCTAAACGTCTGGAAACCGCATTTTCGACCAAAGTCGATTGGTTTCAAAACAGCAAAGTCGCGGTGTTTAAACTGACTGCCGATGCCGACGATGCCATCGCCTATCTGCATGAAAATGCCCATGATGTGTTGGTGATGAGTGCTGGCAAATCTATTGAAATCCTTAAGGAGGTTGGTCTGCCAGAAAACATCGTTGAGATGTTCAAACTGGGTCAGATGAAAGGCAGCCACATTATCGGCCATACCCGTATGGCAACAGAATCTGCTGTCACTATGGCCGGTAGTCATCCGTTCTCAACAGGCATGGATTTGTGTCTGGTACATAACGGTTCGTTATCCAACCACAACCGTCTGCGTGCTGAATTAAAACGCGAAGGCATTCACTTTGATACGGACAATGACACTGAAGTCGCAGCGGGCTATATGACCTATCGCCTGCAACAGGGTGACAGTCTGAATCAGGCGTTGGAGCATGCGCTGCAGGATCTGGATGGTTTTTACACCTTCACCATCGGCACAAAAAATGGCTTTGCTGTGGTGCGTGATCCGATTGCCTGCAAACCTGCAGTAATTGCCGAAACCGATGACTACGTAGCCATGGCATCTGAATATCAAGCGCTGACCACTTTACCTGGTATTGAGAATGCCAAGGTATGGGAACCTGAACCCGCGACGATTTACGTCTGGGAACGTGGTGATAAGTGATCGGCGAACAGTAAGGGGAACACAATGAGAACAGTAGATTTAGCAACACAAACGGTGCGTGACTTAAACCAGGCGTTACACGATCAGGCTAAAGAGTGTACCGAAACCGAATGGGAAGTGCTTAATCCCAAAGGACAGCACAACCTGGCCGTAGGACTTGATCAGAAGCTAAAAATCGATATTAAGGGTCATGCCGGTTATTACTGTGGTGGCATGAATAAAGTAGCCGATATCGTGGTTCATGGCAGTGCCGGCCAAGGTGTGGCAGAGAACATGATGTCAGGCAGTGTTCGCGTGAAAGGAAATGCCTCATCTTCTGCCGGGGCAACCTCAATTGGCGGGTTGTTGGTCATCGAAGGCGATGCTGGTTCGCGTTGTGGCATTTCCATGAAAGGTTCGGACATTGTTGTTACTGGTAATGTCGGTCATATGAGCTGCTTTATGGGCCAGGCCGGAACCCTCGTGGTTTGTGGGGATGCCGGTGATGCCTTGGGCGATTCGCTTTATGAAGTCCACATTTATGTGAAAGGTGAAGTGAAATCGTTGGGTGCAGATTGTATTGCTAAAGAAATGCGCGATGAGCATATCGAGGAACTGAGCGAAGTGCTGAAGCGTGCCGGGGTGGATGAAGACCCTCATGCTTTTAAACGTTATGGCTCTGCACGCCAGTTATACAACTTTAAAGTCGATAACGCTTCGGCGTATTAAAGCTGATTTTACGAGGAATTTATTATGAGTGAAAAAACGAAATACATTACCGAACTCCGTGAGTCAGCAACCTTTGATCGCTCGACTATGGCCGAGATTCGCCGGGCAGCCGATACCGGTATCTACGACATTCGTGGCTGGGGTGCCAAGCGTAAGTTGCCACATTTTGATGATTTGTTATTTCTGGGTGCAAGTATGTCGCGTTACCCGTTGGAAGGTTATCGTGAAAAATGTAATACCCAAGTGACATTAGGTACCCGTTTTGCCAAAAAACCGATTGTGATTGAAACCCCGGTCACTATTGCTGGTATGAGCTTTGGTGCTTTGTCAGCCAATGCTAAAGAAGCTTTGGGCCGTGGCGCCTCTGCTGTTGGTACATCTACTACAACCGGTGACGGCGGTATGACACCGGAAGAACGTGGTCAATCTACTAAACTGGTGTATCAATACTTGCCATCACGCTACGGTATGAATCCGGATGATTTACGCAAAGCCGATGCCATTGAGGTTGTATTGGGGCAGGGTGCCAAGCCGGGCGGTGGTGGTATGTTGTTGGGACAGAAGATCACCGAACGTGTTGCCAAAATGCGTACTTTGCCGATGGGTGTTGATCAACGCAGTGCCTGCCGACATCCAGATTGGACCGGGCCGGATGATCTGGCTATCAAAATTCTTGAATTGCGTGAAATTACTGATTGGCAAGTGCCTATCTATATCAAAGTCGGTGCAACTCGAACTTACTATGATGTGAAGCTGGCGGTGAAAGCCGGTGCCGATGTCATTGTTGTTGATGGTATGCAGGGG
>NZ_SSXS01000008.1:35247-102864 GCF_004832235.1 Methylophaga sp. SB9B | reverse complement strand
GGGCGGGACTGCAGCAACACAGGAAGTGTTTATCGAACATGTCGGTATTCCAACCATGGCGGCGATTCCTCAAGCGGTTCAGGCACTGCAGGAAATGGGCATGCACCGCAAAGTGCAGTTGATTGTTTCCGGTGGTATTCGTAACGGTGCTGATGTCGCCAAGTGCATGGCATTAGGTGCGGATGCAGTGGCAATCGGTACAGCGGCCTTGATCGCGTTGGGATGTAACGATCCTAAATACGATGAAGAGTTTAAAGCGATTGGTTCAGCGGCCGGTTTTTATGATGATTATCATGAAGGTAAAGATCCGGCGGGTATTTCCACCCAGGATCCTGAGCTCAGTAAACGTCTGGATCCGGTTGAAGGTGGTCGTCGTCTGGCCAACTATCTGCGGGTACTGACCATGGAAGCGCAAACTTTGGCACGTGCCTGCGGTAAAAACGATATGCGTCATTTGGAACCGGAAGATTTGGTTGCATTGACGGTTGAATCCGCTGCCATGGCACGGGTTCCATTAGCTGGTACCAACTGGATCCCTGGCGCCAATAATTATTAGCAACGGATTACTTTACCGTTAGACCGAAAAGGGCAGATGCTGCCTTTGATTAGTCAGACCTGAAGAGTTTTTACCCCCCCTCTGTTCAGGTTTGGTGAATTAAAGGTTGTCTCTGCCCCCTTTTTTTGAATTTCTCAACACCGATCATCCCCCGCATTTAGCCCCGTCAAAACAGCTACCCCCTTGGTAGTAATCCCTCTTGAGAATGTTGCCAACACTGACTTTCAGTTAATTTTGTTAACCATCATTAAACAAGCAGGATGAAAGTCAGATGAGCAGAAATTCGATACTCAATGTGCGTCACCGTGAACTGGGTTCAACGCTGGATGGAGATACCTGGAATGACATGCCGATTCCCTGGTCTTATCACACCGATCCTCATGATGAAGTCGTCGCAGTTCGTACTCGGGCTGGCCTCTATGATGTGTCCGGACTGAATATTGTTAATGTCACCGGTCCCGCTGCACTGAAAATTCTGGATCAACTGGTCACCATTGATGTCACCAAACTTGAACCGGGCAGTGCTCGCCTCGCTGGTGAAGTAAATGAAGCCGGTGCGCTGGTCGATGACATTATGGTGATTTGCGATGCCAAGGATAAATACCGTTTATCCCATGGCGGCGGCATCACTCAACAAACCCTGGCCAAGCTGGCGGAAGGTGAAGATGTCCTGGTCGAACAGGATATGGATGTGCATATTCTGTCACTGCAAGGCCCAAGAGCAATTGACGTATTGAATCCTGAACTGGATTTTGATTTGGCGGAATTGGCCTATTTCAAACACGTTGAAACCACTTTGTTTGGCCGCAGTGTCACGCTGTCCCGTGGTGGATATTCTGGTGAGCAGGGTTATGAAGTTTATTGTTCATCTGCTGATGCGATTTATTTGTGGGACAGCATTCTGGATAAAGGTCAGCCTTTTGGCGTGATTGCTTGCTCGTGGGACTCACTGGATCTGACCCGTGTTGAAGCTGCCTTGTTGTTCTTTCCATTTGATATGCCTGAAGGCGATACCACCCCGTGGGAAGTGGGCATGGACTGGTGCGTCGATCTGGATAAACCGGGTGATTACATCGGCAAACAAGCAGTGTTGGCTTTGAAAGGTCGTGAACGGGTCAAACAAGTTGGTCTGTCTTGTGATTATCCCGGTGCTGTGCCGGTGGGCGCCAAAATCCTGATTGATGGTAAAGAAGTTGGCGTAATTACCAGCCCGAGTTTCAGCCGTTATCTGATGCAATCCTTATCGTTGGCACATATCAAACCGGCTTATTCGCATATCGGTACTAAAGTGGTGATTGCAGCCGAAACATCGATTAACGCCACCATAGTGAAAACACCATTTTATGATCCAATGCGTTTACGCACGCATCCTGTTAAGTAAACAACGCATTGAAGTGGAGGTTTGAATATGGAAAAAGGCTATTCAATCAAGAGTAAACCCATCTATGGGACGTTAGTGTGGCAAGAGCATGCGATGCATCATGTGGTGATTGCCGAAGGTGAGGGTGGTAAAGCCTTGTTGAAATTGTTTCAACAAAAACTGCCTCGTGAACCGCTTTCAGTGCTGTATCTCGCTGCTGATCCACAGGCTGAAAAATATGCTGTCACCGTGCAAAAAGTGGTTAACGAGCCAATTACTCTCAGTGATTCTCAAGCCGAATTACTTGATGCATTGAAAACCACATTAGACAGTTGCTATATGGGAACACAGTTTTACGTAGCCGGTACCGAAGGCTTTATCTGGGCAGTTGCAGGGGTGTTACGCGAAGCGGGTGTCGATGATAAGAATGTGTTCAAGGAGCTTTGCGGCAGCCTGGGCAGACGCCTGTATTGCGTGCATTGCAAAACCACCAATGAAAATGTTCATCACAATATTCACGTCTGCACTGGCTGCGGTCGTCACCTGATTGTCAGAGAACATTTTTCTCGTCTGATGGGCGCCTATATGGGATTTATGATTGATGCGGAAGTGCCCGGTGAAATTCCAGCAGCAGAGGAAATTTATCCATGAGTCAGTTAAATGTCATCGTCACTGCGGTGGAACCCATCACCGATTTAGTTAAACAGTTTACTTTTGAGTTAGAAGACGGCGGCAAATTACCGTATTTCTCCGGCGGCAGTCATGTTGTCGTTGCGATGAATATTGATGGTCGTGTTCACCGTAATGCCTATTCGCTAATGGGACCGACCAGCGACAACGGCCGTTATACCATTGCGGTGCGTAAACAAGAGAAGTCTCGCGGTGGTTCGGTATTTATGCACGAACACGTCAAACCCGGTTCACGGCTGCAAATAACTCCACCAACCAATTTGTTTTCCATTAACAAATTGGCCAAAAAACATATTCTGGTGGCTGGTGGTATTGGCATTACCCCGTTCATGTCACAAATCAGTGATTTGAATCGTCTCGGTTATGCCTATGAGTTGCACTATGCCTATCGCAGTGCAGATCAGGCAGCATTCCGTGATCAATTGAAAAAGCTCTGTGGCGACAAAGTGCATTTTTATGTTGACGATGAAGGTCAGCGAATCAATTTCACCGAGTTATTAATTCAACAACCATTGGGTTCACACGTTTATGTCTGCGGACCAAATGCCATGGTGAATTCCTTACTGTTAATGGCTCGGGAAATGGGCTGGCCGGAAAACGCCTTGCATAGCGAGAAATTCCTGGCCCCGGCAACGGGTGAGCCGTTTGTGGTTTCATTAAAACTGTCGGAAACCGAAGTGGTGGTCCCCAGTGAAATGAGCATGCTGGAAGCATTAGAAGAAGCGGGTATTGATGCACCGTATTTATGTCGTGGCGGGGCATGTGGTCGTTGTGAATTAGAGGTAGTGGACTGTGATGGTGAACTGATTCATCAGGATGTCTATTTATCCGATGCTGAAAAAATTAGTGCAAACAAAATCATGCCCTGCGTTTCACGGGCGCATTGCTCGCGCATGGTTGTGAATCTTTGAGGAATACCACTATGAATATGGCTTTTAAACAAGAAACTTTACGTGACGATTATACCTTCAGTAATTCACCTGAATCGGTCCGACGTTTTCCATTTCCGTTTGATGAAGACGAATACATGTACAGCGTCAATATCGAGCCGCATGATGCCGGTCCACCAGGAGCTGTGACTGAATATGCCATTGATATTGATGAACATTATCTGACCGAATGCGAAGAACGGCGCATTGTGCTGGAAGATGATCATGGCCGTTATGTCGCACTGCCACATATGATGGATGCGCAGTGGGATATGGTTGAGCTGGTGATGACTAATCTGGCGAAAGACTATCCGGAATCGTTTCAGTTAACACAGGATGGTGACAACTGGCATTGGGTGAATCAGCCACTCGGCATTGATCAAAAGTTTGTGTTTGGGGATACCTCAACGTTGCCAATGGAGCCGTTTGAATTTATCAGCCGTCAGGTACAGGGCGACTGGGTGATCATGGATCAACGTGAAGATGATCTGTTTGCTGACCTGGGCATTGTGACAGGACAAGCCGACTGGTCGGTGGCATTTGATGCCGGAATGTCATTTAAGGAATGGCATGCACCGGTACCACATGCACCGGAAATGGGGATTTTTGATCGGGCTCTAAAATATCTTCTGCATCTGCAATATGGCAGCCCTGTCAGACGCACTAACTGGCGGATGTGTGTTAACCCGCGGTTAGATACATCCTCTGAAAAATGGCATTTATGGGGACCGGATAATGTCTCGGTCACCGCGGAAAATGTCGCAGAGAAAGTCTATTTACGGGTCGAGTTACAAGCTTTATTCAGACTGCCACGCAGTAATGCCATTGCCTTTAGCATCCGCACTTATATGGTGAGTCTGGAAGATTTGGCAATGTATCCGCGGTGGATTAAACGGTTGTATCGTGTATTGAACAGTTTGCATCCTGATTTGGCCGAATACAAAGGCCTGAACAGCTATTTGCCGTATGTTCTGGAATGGTTGAAACCGCAAGACGATGGTGAAGTTTTGCCTAAAGGCACTCAACCGGAGTAGTTAACTCGCGGTATTGAGTGATTCAATATGCTGCAAACCTTGCTGTAATTGTTCAACACTGCTGGCCTGGATTTCGGTGACCACACCTTCCAGCGCCAGCAGTTCATTGGCATTGGAAAATACACCTTTACCTTGCTCGAAGACCCATTTGATTTTTCCGGAGCGAGTCACCAGCCGATAAATCAGCTGAAACGATTGCTGACGGAATAATTGCCCTTGCACATAATCCCAGGCGCGTTGTTTGTCGTCTGGATGCATCAAGTTCATATAGCCGTGCGGCTGCGAATTAACCACTTCATAAGGCTGATATTCAATCAGCTCGTGGCAACCACTGCTGACATATTCCAGGCTCCAGAAGCGATCATTTTTACAGCGATACACCATCACCGAAATATTGTTCATGATCATATCGGTAGTGGATCTGGCGTTGGCCCGTAATGCGGCTTCGGTCTGTTTCTGCCGACTGATATCAGTCAACGTGCCGATAATGCTGCTGTGTTCACCTCGCAAAAGTGAAGTGGTGTTGGCACGTAAATCCACCCATTGCAACAGGCCGTTTTTAGTGAGCATACGAATATTTAGTTGAGTGCGCTGGCGTTTGCCATCGGCCAAACCGTTAAGCCTGGCCTGTGCCAGTACCTGATCTTCGGGGTGAATAAAATCAATTAAAGGTTTATTTAATGATTCTTCAACGGTGTAATCGAGTAGCTTGAGCCAGAAAGGCGTTAACAGAATAAGCTGCATTTCGGTATTTAAATGAAAAATGGTCTGCTCAAGTCGTTCAAGCAACAAGTTGGAATGCTGCTGATCTGTGGGTGCATTTACCGAAGCTTGTAAATCACTGGGGGTGATTTGTAGTTGCTGAACTAAAGGATAACCAGCAATTTGCAACGAAGTGATTGTGAGTTCGGCCGGTAACGTGCTGCCATCAAAACACAGTAGTCGTATATTACTGACCGGCAATGATTCATTATTTTCGCTGCTGAAAATAGTATCCAAGCGGGCATGGTGTGACGGATGGATCAGATTATTAAGTGGCATATCGATAATCAGATCTTGCATTTCTGACATGCCGATCAACTGCAAAAATGCCGGGTTGGCATATTTAAGCGTAAGGCCATCCACAATGGCAGCCGGGCTAGTCATTGTAGAGGGCAGATATGTAGACCACTGATGTGAAATATCATCTGACAAAGCGTTTTTTCGGCTGATGGCCTTGCCAACAAGTGGTTTAATACTGTTTATTAGCACAGACAGACTTAATATAAGCGTGACGCTGAATAATATGAGAAATGTTGAATCGATGCTGAAACTGTTTTGCCAGACAATCAATAACCCAAACAGAACACTGAGACTGCCAAACCACATGAAAAATAATAACAATGGTGTGAAGTTCTGCTCAGGTATTCGATGTTTCATAGTCGTGTCTCAGTAAGCCATGTCTGACAATAACGGATATTTTCAACGTTTGCGCCAGCTTTGGCATCATAGATCGTTGTATCAACGTTGGATTATTCTGCTGAGTGGCATGTTACTCAGCTGCTGGTTGATATTGATGTTATCGCTGTTGCAATCAAGCACTGTAAAAAAACAGCAGCAAGTAATCGAACAACTTCAACAACAAGCCATTCAGAGTGAGAATTCAGCGGCATTGCTGGATTCGTCCAGTATGCAAAAACTGCAGGATAATGAGCAGAAAATCAATTGGCTGCTGGCGCTACAGGTCGCGGTGTTTATCGTATTCTTGCTGTTAACGGCGTATCTGATGGCGAATATGAGGCAGCTATTTTTGATTAGACTCGCTGCATTATCACCATCTACAACACCTGATAACGGACACCCCACCATAGATGAAATCACCCGTTTAGAAAATACCATTGAACAACTGCAAAAGCAGCAAAGCGGTTATCAAGCCGAAATGGCCTGGGCACGGCGCACCGGCACACAATTAAAACGACTGATCACTGCCCAGGCTTTTCTCGCGGAATGGGTGGAGCAGGTGCAGCAGGAAATACCCAATGAAGCCAATCAGATCCGTATGCTGTATTCGTTGGAACGGGCATTGGATCTGCAAAATGTGGCATTAATCATGACACAAACTACCGTGGTCAAAACCGAACAGATTTTGTTTTCACATCATGCGCCGGTTGAACTGAGCGAAGAACATCTCGAAACCTTACTGGCAGGCGGCATGTTCAGTGGTGAGTGGCAAAACCAGGAAAAAGAAACGGTGAATGTCACGGCACTGGGATTTGCCTTGCAACATGACAAGTTGGGCATTCTGCTGGTGGAAATGCCGGTTTCCAGATTACTTGATGCTGCCGAGATCACCTTGCTGGAAACTTTAACCGGCTTGCTGGCAATAAGTTATCGCTACCAAAATTATGATTCGGAAGGGCGGCGGCTGGCGATTTTGGAAGAACGTGCTGCGATTGCTCGCGAATTACATGATTCACTGGCACAGTCACTATCGTTTATGAAAATTCAAGTTTCCCGCCTGCAATCCTCCGCCGACCAACAGAAACAAACTGCTGTTATTAAAGAACTACGCGAAGGATTGGACAATGCTTACCGTGAATTACGTGAGTTATTGTCGACCTTTCGGGCGCATATGGATTTACGTGGCCTGGGTTATGCAGTACAAGCGACGATTGATGAATTTACCCAGCGCTCATCATTGCAGATAAAACTGGATAATCGACTGGTGAACTGCCGCTTAACGGTCAATGAGGAGTTTCATGTGTTGCATGTGTTGAGAGAAGCGTTATCCAACATCGTGCGCCATGCTGGTGCAGACAATGTCAGCATCTTATTAAGCCTTCGCGACAATGGTGAAATTGAACTGACGCTAGACGATGATGGGGTAGGATTTAAACCCGGTACTGAAACCTATGACCATCATGGACAAACTATTATGAAAGAGCGCGCCCAGAATCTCGGCGGCAAAATTGAAGTGATGAGTCGTCGTTGGGGCGGCACCCGAGTACAACTCTTATTTAAACCCAAACTGGCACAATAAGCTGATGAAAGATAAACAGAGCCTAATCCGCGTTTTACTGATTGATGACCACCCTTTGTTCCGTAAAGGCGTAGGACAGATGATTTCTGATGATCCGGGCTTTGAAGTGGTGGGTGAAGCCGACTCGGGTGAGCAGGGTATTAGTTTGGCGCAGCAGTTATTACCGGATGTGATCCTGCTGGATTTACATATGAAAGGTATGGATGGCTTGGAAACGCTACGCCGACTCAAAGCCACCGATATACAAGCAAGTTGCGTGATGCTGACCGTATCAGATGCAGAAGAAGATTTACTTGAAGCATTACGTGCTGGGGCCGATGGTTATCTGTTGAAAGATATGGAACCAGAGCAGTTGCGTGACAGCCTGATCAAAGCCACCAAAGGCATGACCATAATTCAGGACCGTCTCACCGATATTCTGACGCGTGCAGCATTATTTCCTGAAAGCAAAAACTCAAACGATGCGGCCAATTTAACGGAGCGGGAAAATCAAATACTCGATTGCATCGCCGCTGGAATGAATAACAAGACCATTGCCCGTGAGCTAGGAATCACGGATTCAACGGTCAAAGTGCATATCAAAAACCTGCTTAGAAAACTTAATTTGACTAGCCGTCTCGAGGCAGCAGTCTGGAAGTTTCAGCAAAACAATTCCAAATAAGCTGTTTAGTAAACACTCCTCATTCAACCAAAGTAGTGATGGGTTTCGCTGGTTTAGCGCTTGCCTGTTTTATCATCATTGAACCATTTTGGTGCGCCCGAACCGTAGAGGTGCGGAAATCGGGAATATTTTCCTGTTTTTAGCGGGCCAAAAAATCCCAACCACCTGTTTTTAATAAATTATTCATCTTGGCATAGAAATTTCATTGTTTCGTCGGGGGAAAATTTATTTCATTTAAATCAACAGGAGCGAGTAATGAAAATGATAACGGCGATTGTTCGCCCGCATGCTCTGGAACTGGTTCGAGAAGCCATTCATAACGTGGGTGTATCCGGTCTTACGGTGACCGAAGTAAAAGGCTATGGAAGACAAAAAGGCCATAGCGAAATGTACCGGGGGGCGGAATATACGGTTAATTTTCAACCAAAATTAAAACTTGAATTGGTGGTGAGTGATGAGGATGTGACCAAAGCCATTGACGCCATTACAGCCAGTGCCAAAACCGGAAAAATTGGTGACGGCAAAATTTTCGTTTCACCGCTGGAATCAATCGTTCGTATTAGAACGGGTGAAACCGGCGAAGCTGCTATTTAGGAGTTCACAATGGATACGCTTGTAATAGAAGTGAGTTATGCGCTAGACACATTTTATTTTCTGATGTGTACAGCGCTGGTTATGTTGATGGCAGCTGGTTTTGCCATGTTGGAATCAGGGTTGGTACGCAGTAAGAATACTGTCGAAATCCTTAATAAAAATGTATTGCTCTATGGTATTGCCTGCCTGGTGTACTTCGTTGTTGGTTATAACATTATGTACCCAGCTGACCCTGTTAACTCGTGGATTCCGGGTATTGATTTCTTCCTCGGTGAAGATAACAGCACCGAATCTGTTTTAGCAGGAGGTGAAGGCGCTCCATATTACTCAGCTATGGCTGATTTTATCTTCCAGGCGGTGTTTGCTGCAGCGACTATGTCGATTGTTTCTGGTGCCGTTGCTGAACGTATGCGTCTGTGGCCGTTCCTGATCTTTGCTGTATTTATGGTTGGCTTTATCTATCCGGTAGAAGGTTACTGGAAATGGGGTGGTGGTTTCCTGGATCAACTGGGCTTCCAAGACTTTGCCGGTTCCGTTGTTGTACATATGGCCGGTGCAGCCGCCGCGTTAGCTGCCGTTATCATCATTGGCCCACGTAAAGGCAAATATGGCAAAAACGGTGAAGTTCATGCGATTCCAGGTGCCAATTTACCGATGGCAACATTAGGTATGTTTATCCTTTGGTTTGGCTGGTTCGGTTTCAATGGCGGTTCAGAATTAAAAATCGCCAATATCGAAGAAGCTAACGCCGTTGCAAAAATCTTTGTGAACACCAATATGGCGGCTGCAGCCGGTATGGTCGCGGCTTCATTGCTGGCCAGATTCCTGTTTGGCAAAACTGACTTAACCATGACGATCAGTGGTGCATTAGCTGGTCTAGTGGCGATTACCGCCGAACCATTATTGCCAAGCCCAGGCCTGGCTTTAATTGTCGGTGCAGTCGGTGGTGTGGTGCTGGTGTTCTCGGTCATCTTGCTGGATAAAATGCAGCTTGATGATCCGGTCGGTGCTATCTCGGTCCATGGCTCAGCGGGTATCTGGGGGATCTTTGCCGTACTGTTCAGCAACCCGGATGCAACGATAGCGGGTCAGACAATTGGTACCGTGGTGACCTTTGCGTGGATGTTTATCGCTTCTTATATCGTACTGTCGATTATCAATAAATTCGCCAAGTTACGTGTTAGTGAAGAGGAAGAAATGGAAGGTATGGATATCCACGAATGTGGTATGAATGCTTATCCGGAGTTTACTTCTGATAAATAAAACGAGCAGTGTTAACGCTTGAACAAAAACGCCGGTTTTAAGCCGCGTTTTTTTTGTTTGTTATGTTGACATAGTTCAGTTGTTTTTCGGATGACTAAGTTTTAAAACACTTCAAAAAATTATCAATAAATAAAGTTATAAAAGGTCGATGAATGTACAATTTTTTGCTTTTTGATCTTCTGGGCCAACATTGGATGAAGAATGGCGTTTTTTTGAAAAAAGTATCGAAAAAAAATTAAGCTTAATCCGCTTGCAACCGCTACAGACATTAATATTCACTTTCGTTATAAAGCCCTTTCCACGGAGTTTAAATGCAGTTTATTAATAACCTTCCCATCGGCAAGAAAATCTTCAGCATAGTTATCGTACTAGGTCTGATGCAGATTCTTATTGCAGCATTGGCCATCGTTAAAATGAACGATATTTCTGCTGAATTTAATGTGATGTATGAAATGGCCATCCCATTGGAAAGTCGCGTTACACAAACCAGTCAACTGCAACTGAAAAAAACCATAGCCTTACAAGAACTGTTGGCTGATGCCCGATCAGGCGCTTCTCGCAGTGTGATTAAAGGCCATATTGAAGTTATTGAAAATATTACGATTGAAAACGCTCTAGGACTTCAGGAAATTCTGACGATCCTGGAGGATGCTGAAAATAAAACTTTGCAAGCTGAATTATTAGCAGACGTCGCCAGCCTGGAACAAAGTACGGCCAAAATTGTGGAGCAGCAGGAAAATTATCAAAACTATGTTGATAGCGCGATTAAAGTCATTCAACGCGGTGGAAGCATGTCAGGTGGCGGTTACCTCTCGGCAGCTGAGCAACAAACTTTAAAAGAAATTGAGGCGGATTTGTTTCTCACACTTGAGAGCATGCAAGCCACTATCGGCAACATTAGTCAGCGAACGATTGCTGGTGTCCAGCAAGTCCAAGCTGCAAGCTTGTACAGCCTAATCGGTCTGGCTGCTGCTGCACTTATCATTGGTCTGCTGATTTCAAAAGTCATCATCAGCAATATCGTGACGCCGATTAAAGAGGTAATGAACACGCTAAGTGCGATGGCGAAAGATAATGACCTCACCAGACGGATGCATTTTGATAGCACTGATGAAGTCGGTGCAATGGGCAAAACCTTCAACAATTTTGTTGAAAAACTGCAAACTCTGGTCGTTGGAATTGCTTCAGCTTCTGAAGAGCTTTCAACCGCTGCCGAACAAACATCAATTGTTACTAGTGCAACCAACCAGAATGTTGCGAAGCAGCAAAATGAAACCAACCAGGTTGCATCAGCCATCACCGAAATGACAGCAACTGTTCAAGAGGTGGCGATTAATGCTGAAAAAGCCTCCACAGCAGCGATAAATGGTGGCAAGGATTCTGACAAAGGCCGTAAAGTCGTTGAGGAAATTGTGGGTTCAATCAATCAATTGGCTTCAGAAATTAATTCATCAACCACCGTCATCAGAGATTTAAAAGCAGGCAGCGAAAATATCGGCACGGTGCTGGTAGTGATCAAAAACATTGCTGAGCAAACGAATCTACTGGCACTCAATGCGGCTATTGAAGCTGCCCGTGCAGGCGAACAGGGCAGAGGTTTTGCCGTGGTAGCGGATGAAGTCCGTTCACTTGCCCAAAAAACCCAAGATTCAACCAAACAAATTGAAGGCCTGATTTCTTCACTACAACAAGGTTCAGACCATGCGGTCACCTCCATGGAGCAAAATCGAAACAGTATCGAGGGCTTGGTTTCAAAAGCGGTGAATGCCACCGATTCGCTAAATGCAATCAGTCAATCAGTTAATTCAATTACTGATATGAACACCCTGATTGCCAGATCTGCCGAAGAGCAAAGCCATGTCGTTAACGAAATTCATAATAATGTTTTGAATATTCAAAACGTTTCAGAAGACACAGCTTTAGGTGCTGAGCAAGTTGCACAAGCCAGCCATCGTATAGCAGAGCTCAGTGAGGCTCTGGAAAGAATGGTCAGACAATTTAAGGTTTCTTGAGTATTTTCATCACCTTGATGTTCCAAAAAATGCCGGCTTTAAAATCATGGGCTTCACTCGCCTTTTTTTGGTGAGTAAGCTGCTGTGTGTCTTGATTTCGTTCATCGATAACGGTATCGTAATACCAATTCCTTATCGATGTGTGGTGTCATGACTGAAGTAACCGTTTCTCCGAAGTATCAGATTGTAATTCCTAAAGAAATTCGTGAATCGATGGGCATTGTGTCGGGGCAGAAAGTCCAGATCATGTCCTATCAGGGCCGAATCGAGGTGATTCCACTCAAGCCAATGAAGGAAATGCAAGGCTTTCTTAAAGGTATTGATACCACTGTTGTCAGGGAAGAAGATCGGATATGAATGTTGTTGATTCATCGGCCTGGTTGTCGTACTTTGCCGGCGACGACAACGCTACAGTGTTTTCGGAGGCAATCGAAAAACTACCAGAGTTGCTTGTGCCAAGTATTACGATCACAGAAGTTTTTAAGAATGTATTGCGCCAACGTGGTGAAGAAGCAGCTTTGATCGTCACCGCGCACATGAAGCAAGGCAAAGTTATCCCCCTGGATTCTGATCTAGCAATGGATGCCGCAAAATATGGTGTGCTCCATAAGCTGCCTTTGGCTGACAGCATTATCTTCGCCACCGCTCAAAAGCACGCTGCAGTATTGTGGACGCAGGATAATGATTTTGAGGGATTGGAGAATGTCAGGTACTTATCCAAGAAAAGCACATAATAATCACAGGTACTGCGATGTATTTTCATTGCGGCTTCGCCTTACTCTAAAGCCTTTTGTTCTGAGACGCTAAAGCGAAATTATTACTCGTACTGATACCATAATTGAGCTATTAACAGACTTTCATCGGACACTTTGTAAACTAAACGGTGTTCATCGCTAATACACCTCGACCAATATCCCGAAATACTATGTCTATGTCTTAACAGTTCAGGTTTACCACTTAAAAGACAGAACGAAAATAACAATTCGCTGTTAATACTTTGGTAATGCTGACGATTCAGAATGGTTATACATAAGGGCATTTATTTTTGTCTGAAGCTCTTCTAATAATCATTGTCCGAAAAACTTACATATAGAAACCAACGACAAAGTTACCGTCCCCTAAAGGAGAAAATCACAATGCAACGACTATCGAAACTCACAGCGGTTTTTGCTGTAGGTCTTTCAGTTGTAACTGCTGGTGTATGGGCCACAGGAAAGGCTGAATCTGGCTGGGTTTCATTGTTTGACGGTAAGGCTATTGGTAGTGAATGGAACCAGGTAGGTGAGAGCAACTGGCGGGTAGAGGACGGTGTGATCGTTGCTGACAAACTCACGAGTGAAGATGCCGCACACCTGGTTACCAAAAACAGCTATAAGGATTTCCAGCTATATGTTGAATTTTGGTCAAGTGATGATGCCAATAGCGGGGTTTTTCTTCGTTGCCAAGATCCTTCGGCAATTACGTTACGGTCTTGCTATGAGGTCAATATTTTTGACCAGCGCCCAGACCAGAGCTACGGCACCGGTGGGATTGTGCTTTTCGCCGAAGTAGATCCGATGCCCAAGGCCGGTGGTCAATGGAACACTTTTGAAATTACTGCTAAGGGTCGGGACATCATTGTAGTTCTCAATGGCGAGACGGTTTCAGAGCTGAATAACGGCTTATTTACCGAAGGGCCAATTACTCTGCAACACGCCGCAGGTGAGATCAAGTTCCGAAAGGTGGCGATTAAGCCTTTGTAACTTCACGCTGTTGGAAAATAACTTGAGCGAAATTTCAACTTAACGTTTAGCTTTTTGTAACCACTTATCCAGTTGATTACCAAACGCTTGTCTGTCGCGCTGATTAAAAGTGGCGGGGCCGCCCATATGTTCACCGCTGCTGCGCATAGTTTCCATAAAGTTACGCATAGTGAGCCGGGCGCTGATAGTGTCGGTGGTATAGAGTTCGCCTCTGGGATTCAATGCTAATGCACCTTTTTCAATGGCTTCGGCAGCGAGCGGGATATCTGCCGTAATCACTAAATCACCTTTTTGCAGGCGTTCGACTATTTCATTATCAGCCACATCAAAACCAGATTGTACTTGCTGGAACTTGAGAAATGGTGAGGGCGGTAATCGTAAACTGTGGTTAGCAATAAAGGTGGTATGTGTTTCGCTCCGAGTGGCAGCACGATAAAGAATTTCTTTTATCACCACCGGACAGGCATCAGCATCGACCCAGATTTGGGGTTTGCGTGGTTCAACTTCGGTCAATTTATTTTCCAACTGGCGGGTACGATCCACCTGTTTGACTTTAATATGAATCGCGGCTTTGGCCATCAGATGCGCACTAACCGGCGCTGTGATAAACAAGAACAGCGTGACCAGAATTTCATGCAGGCTAACACCATCAGTTTTAAGGCTGAAATGAATAGCGGAGGCGACCAGAATGGCGCCTACACCCAAAGTACTGGCTTTAGTTGGGCCGTGTAAACGCATATAGAAATCGGGTAGTTTAAATAAGCCAATTGAACCGACCAGCGTAAAAAACGCGCCCAGTAAAATCAAAATTGCTAAGGTCCACTCAAGCATAATTGCCTCTATTCCATTATGTCGCCGCGCAGCAAATATTTGCTTAGCGCCAGCGTGCCCATAAAGCCCATTACAGCGATTAACAATGCCGCTTCAAAATACAGCGCACTTTGCAGGTTGATTCCCAGCAAAATCAGCAGGGCAATGGTGTTGATATATAAAGTGTCCAGCGCCAAGATTCGGTCCGGCACACTGGGGCCGATAATCAGCCGGATAAAACTCAGCAGGATCGCGATGGCGACCATGACAAAAGCAATTGACAGGGCCAGATTCAGCATAAGACAAAGATCTCCAGCAATGGCTTCTCGAATTTGCGGTAAATTTCAGCTTTGATTTCTGCCACGTCATCAATGTGTAAAGCATGGATCAATAAATAACGCCGGTCTTCGGTCAAATCACAGCTGACTGTGCCGGGTGTTAATGAAATGGTATTCGCTAACAAGCTGATGCCAACCGGGCTGGTTAATTGCAATTCATAATGCAGAAAACCCGGATTGAGTTTCTTTTGTGGGCCGAGGATCAACTTTGCAACAATGACATTGGCAATCAAAATATCCCATAAAACGTAGAGGATATAATGCACCAGTTTCCAGGGTCGACGAATGTTAATTTGCTCGGGCCAATAGCTGGAAGTCAGCCACGGAATAAAGACTGCTAAAGCGCCACCCAGTACGATATGTCCCGGATCTATGCTGTTATTCAGTAATAACCAGATCGCCCATAAAATCAGGGTCAGTAACGGATGGGGAAAGATACGCCGAAACATCATTTGCCGTTTTCTCCATGAGGAAGCGTCGTTAATACGGCATCAATATAAGCCTGTTGATCGTATAACTGAGCAGCGATTTGGCTACTCATCTCATTTAATGGTTTGGCAAATATCACCATTAACGGGCTGACCAGCATTAACATGATGACTGCCACAAATGCGGATTTATTTAACGGTGTTGATTGTTCCGATTTATCTTTTTTCACGCTGTAAAACATCAATGAGCCCGAACGGCAAACTGCCACGATCATCAGTAAACCGGCAACCAATACCACGCCTAAAATAGCCGCGAACCATGGATGACTGAGTGCTGAGTTCAGAATCATTACCTTACCGAAAAAGCCTGACAACGGCGGCATACCAGTCAAGGCAATAGCGAGCACCATAAAAACTGATCCCACAATGATCGGACGATCAATAGGAATCGCTTTGGTCAGTGAATCCGCATATGTGCCACGCCCTTTGAGGATGACATCAGCGACTAAAAACATTGCCGCGCCCAGCAGGGTGGAATGTATTAGATAGTAAAAAGTGGCTGTCAGTGCTAATTCATTGTTAACACCAATAGCAATCATCAAGGTCGCTACTGACGCTAAAATCAAATACGCCACCTGACGGCGTAATGCCCGAGCGGCTAATACACCTAATGCAGCCAATGCCAAAGTGATTAAGCCAAGCAGTAAAACCCATTGAACATGAACAAAGGCCAGATCACCTGCTTGTTCGCTAAAGATGGTGCCATGCACCCGGATAATTGAATACAGACCAACTTTGGTCATGATGGCGAATAGCGCAGCAACTGGTGCCGAGGTATAGGCGTACGCACCGGGTAACCACAAATACAAAGGAAACATTGCTGCTTTAATACCAAATACCACCAGCAATAACACAGCTGCTGTAGCGACAATACCTTGATCTTCTGGTGACACGGTTTTTACTGCAATAGCCATATCCGCAATATTCAGTGTACCGAGGATGCCGTAAAGCGTGCCGACGGCAAACAGGAACAGCGTCGAACCTACCAGATTGATCACCACATAATGCAGACCGGCGCGAGTACGCAGACGACCGCCACCATGGAGTAATAAACCGTATGAGGCGAGTAGCAGAACTTCAAAAAACACAAACAGGTTGAACACATCACCGGTCATAAATGCGCCGTTAAGACCAAACAGCTGCATTTGGAACAACACATGGAAATGTTGCCCTGTTTATCGGTATCGGTGCGTATGGCGTACCACAACGCAGCCAATGCGAGTAACGAGGTTAACAGCAACATCATCGCTGATAAGCGATCCAGCACGATGACAATACCAAATGGTGCTTGCCAGTTACCGAGCAAAACTACTTGCTGTACATCGCTGCTTGCTAGATTGAAACTAACCAGACTGACACCGACCAGCAAGCTCACTAATATCAGGTTTAAGATGCGTTGTGTTTGAATGCCGGCAGGACGCGCCATCAGCATCAAGATGCCGCCAATTAATGGCAACAAGATGGGCAAAATGGTGAACGGACTCATGATGCGCTCCGTTCGGAATCTGTTTTGTTATTGTGTCGCTTGGCTTTGCGTTCATCATCAGAGCGATGCAGGCCATCAACATGATCATTGCCCAGTTCACTACGCGCTTTTAATGCTAGAACGATTAGAAACGCTGTCATACCAAAGGCAATAACAATTGCGGTTAACACTAATGCTTGGGGCAGAGGGTCGGTGTAACCAGCAGCAGCAGGATCAATAACTGCAGGAAAGCCAACCTGCAAACGGCCCATGGCAAACAAAAAGACATTAACCGCATAGGCAAGCATGGTCAGCCCCAATACGACGGGAAAAGTTCTGGCTCTCAGCGTTAAATACACGCCACAACCGGTCATAACGGCAATGACACTGGCAATTAGCCACTCCATTAGTTCACTTCCTCTTTTTTGATGTGATGCGATGCATGACTGAGTTTGCCAAGCTCTACCAGAATCATTACCGTGGCACCCACCACCACCAGGAATACCCCTAAATCAAAGGCTATTGCACTGGCAACTTCAAATTTGCCGACAACAGGCCAAGTCAGATAAGTAAATGCGGTTGTCAGGAACGGATAGCCAATAAACATCGATACCACGCCAGTCAATGTGGCAATCAATAAGCCAATCCAGATCACCCGATGCATATCGATTCGTAAACGCTCATTGGTCCAATCAATACCATTAGCTAAGTATTGTGAAATCAAAGCAACCGAAGCAATCAAACCAGCAATAAACCCACCGCCCGGCAGATTATGACCACGCAGGAAGATAAACACCGCCACCATCAACATTAGCGGGAACAGTAAACGTGTCAGGGTCTGCATAATAGGCGGATGTGGATCATGACTCCAAACCAATCCATCGACATCTTTTGTTGGTGCAAACAGTTTCAAGCCTTCCAGCATGGCAAATATACCTAAACCGGCTAATGCCAATACTGCAATTTCACCCAAAGTATCAAAACCACGGAAATCGACCAGAATGACATTGACCACATTGGTACCACCACCACCCGGTTTGGCATTTTCAATAAAGAAGCCAGAGATAGGTGAGTAATCGCGGCTCAACACCGCCATGGCTAAAAAGAATACTGAAACAGCAGCGGAGACAGAAATGACGCCATCACGAGTAAAGCGAATATAGCTGCGTTCCTGCGGTGTGTGTTGCGGCAAAAAGAACAAGGCCAGCAACAACAAAACAATGGTGACGACTTCAACGGATAACTGTGTCAACGCCAAATCCGGTGCCGAAAACTTCACAAAGCCCAAAGCCACAATCAGACCGACTACCCCAATAGCGATTAATGCGACCAGTCGTTTATGGTGGAGTATGACCGTCAGCAAACTGGCCACTATGAGAATCAGTGACATTAATAACGTAATGACATCGGCCTCCATCATCACACGATTGCCGATCAATGGTGAGTTGAACTGGAAGAAGGTAATGATACCGAGAACCAATGCACCACCAATTACCCACGTAACTGCTGGTTGTAAGGTGGTTTGATCGAAGGCATCGGTAACTTTTTTCGACAAACGGATAAATTTCCACAGTAGCCAATCAAAAACGCCTTGCCATCAAGGCTATGCAGACCTTTTTCATTCCAGGCGAATAAACGATGGCGCATGGTGTAAACCGCCACACCTAAAACTAAGGCAATGAAACTCATCAATAATGGAATATTAAAACCGTGCCAGATAGCCAGACTGAATTCAGGCGCTGCGGTTTGCAGACTTGATGCCACAGCCACTGTCAAAATAGGGCTGATTAAATACATCGGGGCAATCCCGACCAATAAACACAGCACTACCAGGATATCTACTGGGATTTTCATAAAGCGTGGTGGCTCATGCGGTGTTTTAGGTAGATCAATGGGGTCGCCATTGAAAAACACATCATGGATAAAGCGCAGTGAATAGGCGACTGAGAAGATGGCGGCGAGTGTGACCAATGCTGGAATGGTCCAGATAGCAAGCGGTGTTCCAGAAGCACTAATCGCCTGTTCAAAAAACATCTCTTTACTCAAAAAACCATTCAACAAAGGAACACCTGCCATGGCTGCTGCAGCAATCATTGCCAGTACAGCCGTGTGCGGCATCATTTTGAACAGACCATTAAGCTTACGCATATCACGGGTACCAGACTCATGGTCGATAATACCAGCGACCATAAATAGCGAGCCCTTAAAAGTAGCGTGATTGATGATGTGGAAAATTGCGGCAACTAATGCCAGCTCACTGCTAAAACCAAACAGCAGGGTGATAAGACCCAAATGACTTAATGTTGAGTAAGCCAATAAACCTTTTAAATCATGTTTGAATAAAGCAACGTAAGCACCGAGCAGAAGGGTGATCAAACCGGCGGAACTGACCAGCCAAACCCATTCCGGAGTGCCGGATAAGGCTGGGAAAAAGCGTGCTAACAAAAAGATACCAGCTTTAACCATGGTGGCGGAATGCAGATAAGCCGAAACCGGAGTGGGGGCCGCCATTGCATGGGCAGCCAGAAATGAAATGGAAATTGAGCTGATTTGGTAAATACACCAAGCAAAATCAAAACTAATGTCGGCAGATATAAGTCATGCCCTTTGATCAAGTCACCAGAAGCTAATACATCCGTTAACTGATAGCTACCCACAATATGACCGAGCAGTAACACGCCACCCAGTAACGCTAATCCGCCGCCACCGGTCACAGCAAGTGCCATACGTGCACCTTGACGGGCATCCTGACGATGTTGCCAGTAACTGATAAGCAGGAATGAGGTGATTGAGGTGAGTTCCCAGAACACCACCAGTTGAAGCAGATTTTCCGATAAAACAATGCCAAGCATCGAACCCATAAACATCAGCATGTAGGCGTAAAAACGGCCCATGGAATCTTTTGCAGACAAGTAATAACGGGCATAGATAATTACCAGCAGACCAATCAGTAAGATTAGTAGCGCAAATAACAGTGCCAGACCGTCTAGTCTAAAAGCGATGTTGAAACCAATAGATGGTAGCCAGGACCATTGTTGAATAATCGTTTCACCAGCAAAGACAAATGCCATTGAAGGGAATAGCAGCGCCAGAGTCAGTAAGGTGGTTATACCGGCTACCCAGGCTGAGGCTAATCTATTGTAGCGGGTGGCCCATGCAGCAAAAGGGGCTGCAAAAAAAGGCAATAAGGCGGCAAGTGGGAGATTAAAACTGAGTAAGCTCATGGCGGCTGGTGTGATCCCTGTCGATGCTAGACGATAATCGTTTCAGCATTAGGCTTAATAACTCTAAAATATTGTCTTGGTATTTATCTCAAAAGCTAAGCCGGAATATACCGGCTTAGCGTGTTCATGCAATTACTTTTTTTAGTCAGCTGATGAAATCATGTAATCCACAGCAGCTTTTACTTCTTCATCCGTTAGTTTCGGATTACCGCCGCGGGCTGGCATCATATTAAAGCCTTCAATCGCATGTTTATATACAGTGTCCATGCCTTGTTCAATACGTGGAGCCCAATCAGCAGCATTGCCAATTTTGGGTGAGTTCATCATGCCAGATGCGTGGCAAACCGCACACACTTGGGTAACGACTTGTTTACCGACACTGTTATCCCCAGCTTGTGCTGTATCTTCGGTTTCATCTGCTACAGGCGCTTCGGCAATTTGTTCTTCACCAATATTTTCTCTGGCAACCGGTTTTAATCTTTCGGCAATTGCTTCAGCATCCATAGGTTCTGGTTCGACAACATTGTCGGCAATTGCCAGCATATTAGACAAAATCAGATTGGCAATTAGAAACAGTACTGCGACAACAATTAAACTGCCGATCAAATACTTAGGTGAATTAGATGATTGCATGTTTACCTCAGTCTTCTTAATAGTGGCACTAATTATACGGGCATATGCTCAGCCGCGCTACGCATCAGACAACGGCCCAAGCGTTATTTTGCCTAATGTTTGAGATTGGCTTAACAAATCATGGGCTTGTTCAAGTGTTTGGGGGGTCAGCTTGTCAAAATGTCGTTGTGCAATAGGCCGTAATTGATTTAATTCAACCATCTCAGCGACTTGTTTTAGGATGTTTCCCTGCTGTTGAATATCATTGGTTTGCATACGAGGGCGGGTAAACATGAATTCCCAAACCAGTCCGGCACTTTTGTTTTTCAGCAGATTCAAATCGACGGGCTGCTGAAAATTCACCACTAAAGCGATTAGACCTTGTGGAGCAATTAATTCGACCATTTGTGGATAGTAAAAATCACTGTCATTCAGGCAAAGAATATAATCCGGTGCAGGCAGATCGGCTTGCTGATAGTTGGCTTGTAGTGAGCCTTGATGACTCACTATGGCATCAGCGCCTAAGGTTTCACACCATTGTTTGCTCTCTGGGCGTGAAGCGGTCGCGACAACGTTCAGTTTAGTGAGTTGTTTGGCAAGTTGAATGGCCATTGAACCGACACCGCCAGCAGCACCGATAATCAATAATGTTTTATTCTCATCTTTGACCACATCAATTTTCAGTCGATCAAACAAACTTTCCCATGCGGTAAGGCTGGTTAACGCTAAGGCGGCTGCTTGATGCATTTCCAGATTGCTAGGTGCTTTGGCAATAATCCGTGAATCCACCAGTTGGTGCGTCGCATAACAACCTTCTCTACCAATATCACCAGCGTAGAAGACTTTATCGCCAACCTGAAAGCCTTGGCATTGATCACCAATTTCGACGATGGTGCCAGCGGCATCAAAGCCAATGATTTTGCCTTCTGAATCGGGCTGAATTGTCGATTTAACTTTCAGGTCTACTGGATTCACCGCTACAGCTTCCACGGCAACCAATACGTCATAGCCGGATGCTTTAGGTGTTGGTTGGCTGATTATTTGCGCCATTGTCTGAGCATTCTGAAACTTTAATGCCTGCATGATTATTTCTCCGATAAACGTTGAACTGATCTGAGGTAGGCGGTTTCTGATGGCGGTTGTTGCTGCTGTTGGGCCAGCCACAATTGTTCAGCCAGGCAATCAACCATTAAATGTTCAGTGGTATGTTCATCGCCTGTTTTAGCCGATAACTGTTGATAGGCTTGCACGATTCCAGCTGGACGATTGATGGAGAGTTGTTCGTGAACCGCAATGTGCAGTCCCATATGCAGATAGGGATTGGTCTGACCGTTTTCTACAAAATATTCCTGACCTGATTGAATAGGTGAGGAGAGCAGGGAGTGATATTCGGGGTGAAGCGTTATTACATCAGCAATCATCTGTTCTAACGCAGTGAGTATTTGAGCGGATTGCATTTTTTGCCAAACATCATGATATTGCTGGCGTAGTGCATCACGATTCTGACTGAAAACGGCCATCAGGCAGTTATCCGTTGTCGCTGATTGCGACGAAATTCATCACACAAATCAGTCACAATGCATTGATCGCAATGTGGTTTTCTTGCTGTGCAAACATAGCGACCATGCAGAATCAACCAGTGATGGGCATCAAGTTTGAATTCTGCCGGAATAACTTTCATCAAGCGATCTTCCACTTCACGGACATTTTTGCCTTTGGCCAGTCCGGTTCGATTCGACAAACGAAAGATATGGGTATCAACCGCCATGACTGGATGTTTGAAAACGGTGTTGAGAATGACATTGGCGGTTTTGCGACCGACACCGGGTAAAGCTTCCAATGCTTCACGATCTTCTGGAACTTCGCCGTTATGTTTATCAATCAGTAGCTGGCAGGTTTTGATAACGTTTTCAGCTTTGCTATTAAACAGGCCGATGGTTTTGATATAGCTTTTCAGACCATCCACACCCAAATCCAGAATCGCCTGCGGCGTGTTTGCCACTGGATAAAGTTTGTCGGTAGCTTTATTGACGCCGACATCCGTGGCTTGTGCAGACAGAATCACCGAAATCAGCAATTCAAACGGTGTTGAATAATTCAGCTCTGTGGTGGGCGATGGGTTTTGATCGCGCAGTCTGCTGAAAAATTGTTGCCGCTGCGTTTGATTCATTGTTAGCCCGTTGTGGTTTGTGGAGCCAGTGTTGTTGCTTCGACCTTAACGGCGCGACGACTGACTCGAGCATCAATCACGTTTTTCAACGCCACGATTAATCCCAGACCGATAAATGCACCGGGCGGCAAAATGGCAATCAGAAATCCACGATAATCATCAATAACAGTGATTTCCAAACCGCGAGCAGCCTCACCAAACATTAAGTGTGCCTGGCTAAACAAGGTGCCCTGACCCAATAATTCGCGCATACCACCAAGCAATACCAGCACTGCAGTAAAACCAATCCCCATCATCAGTCCATCGAGTAAAGAGGGTGCGACTGGATTACGTGCAGCAAAGGCTTCTGCCCTGGCGATGATCGAACAGTTAGTGACGATTAACGGAATGAAAATACCGAGGATCAGATACAGCTCATGAAACCAGGCATTCATCGACAATTCGATCGCGGTGACAATCGACGCAATGATTAAAACAAACACCGGCAAGCGAGCTTCATCCGGAATTTGATGACGTAACATGGAGATAATACCGTTTGAAGCCACTAGAGTCAGAATGGTGGCGAGGCCAAGTCCCAGCCCATTAATCATGGTATTGGTAACAGCCAACAACGGACACAAACCCAATAATTGCACTAGGGCGGGATTATTTTTCCACAGACCTTCTTTAATAATCTGCTGATAGATTGTCATGTGTTTTCCTCTGCCGGGATAAACAACTTATCCTGATTAGCTTCAAAAAATTCCAATGTACGTTTGATGGCATTCACTACGGCGCGGGCGGTAATGGTTGCGCCAGTAAATTGATCAAAATCACCACCATCTTTTTTAACTTTCCACCGCGATTTATCCGGTGAGTCTAATGACAATCCAGCAAATTGCAGGATCCAGTCATCACGTTGCACATCAATTTTGTCGCCCAAGCCGGGGGTTTCTTTATGACTGATAACACGTACTCCAGCCAGACTGCCATCGGTGTATACAGCAATCAAAATATTGATACTGCCGCTATAACCATCAGGTGCGATACTACTTAATACTGCCGCCACCGGCTCATTATTTTTTCGTGCCCGATACACCATTGTTGGTTCTGTAGTGCCTAATTGCGGGGTAGCGGGTAACACAATCGTGTCATTCAGAATATCGTTGTCATAGACCTGTTTTGGTACCAATACATTAATGGCATCCAATAAAGCCAGACGTTCATTTTCTTTTATTTGATCACGAGTACTTTCTTCAGTAAACGCCACTAAAGTTGTGGCCACGATGGCAAACAAAGCCAGCATCAGCCCAACCCGAAACGCCGGTTGATTCCATAATGCTTTCATCGTGCCGCTCCACCATAGACACGTGGCTGAGTGTAATAATCAATTAGAGGCACCAACATATTCATCAGGATCACGGCAAACGCCACACCATCTGGATAACCACCCCAAATACGAATTACATAAGTCAAAATGCCAACTCCGGCACCAAATACGATACGACCTTTCAATGTGGTCGAACCTGACACCGGATCAGTCGCGATGAAAAATGCGCCGAGCATGGTGCCACCGCTTAATAAATGAAACAGCGGGGAACCAGAAATAGTCGGATCAATGAGGGTAGTAATACTGCTGATAATCAGTAGCGCCAGAATCATCGCCACCGGCACATGCCAGCTGATAACTTTACGATAAATCAGCCAAATCCCGCCCAAGGCAAACCAGATATTGATCCACTCCCAGCCAAGGCCACCAGCCATGCCAAACATAGCTTGGCTGCTGATATATTCAGGATGTTGCTGTAATACGATTTGCGTTTTCATCGCATCAAGCGGGGTCGCACCGGAATAGGCATCTATACCTAACCCATTAAATTGACCATTGAATATCAATTGCAGGGCGCTCATCCAACTCATTGGTTGGTCGGCCAAAGATTGCACAGGTAACCAGGTGGTCATTTCCAATGGAAAGGAAATCAATAACAACACATAACCAATCATCGCCGGATTAAACGGGTTATAACCCAGACCGCCATATAAATGTTTTGCAAACACAATGGCAAAGGTCACACCAATCACCGTCATCCACCAGGGTGACAACGGAGGAATCGCCAATGCCAGTAACACCGCGGTTACCGCTGCACTGCCATCACTTAGAAATGGTTTTAATGGGCGATGACGTAATTTCAGCATCAAGGCTTCGGTGATGAGTGCCACTGAAACGGCTAGCGTGACATTAATTAAAACACCTGGGCCAAAATAAAAAGTCATGGCAATCACGGCCGGAATTAATGCCAGCAGCACTTGCAGCATCTGTAACGTGACGCGATTAGCTCCTGCTAGAAACGGCGGGCTCAGCCGAAAAATAGGCATCAGGCTTTTTCCTCAGTAACCGAATCGGCAGCTTCAGCTGTGTTGGTCGAATCTTCTTCTTTGGCTTTTGCTGCTTTGGTTGTAGCCAGAGCGGCTTTACGCTGACGTTGACGTTCTTCTTTTTCCTGCGCCTCACGTTCTAAACGTTCGAGACGGCTTTCATGGCGTTGTCTGGCAAGGTCAGATTTGTGACGTTCGCGTTCCTGATTCATGATTTCGGTTTTGGCAAAACGGAAATAAGAAACCAGCGGTATTTTGCTAGGGCACACGTAATCACAGCAACCGCATTCGATACAGTCAAACAGGTTGTAATCACGGGTTTGATCAAAATCTTTGGCGCGGGAATACCAATACAACTGCTGTGGCAGCAAACTGGCAGGGCAGACATCGGCACAATCACCACAACGAATACACGGTAACGGTTGTGCTGGCGGGGCCACATCATCAACACCGACCAGAATACAGTTGGCCGTTTTAGTGATCGGTAAATCATCACCAGCCAGACTGTAACCCATCATGGACCACCCTGGATAAACGGTTCGTCCGGTTGACGTCGGGTCTCACAGAATACCAATAAGTCTTTGATTGGCGTGCCAAATAAGGTTTCAAAATTGCCAGCGTGAGGGACGTCTGTACCGGTGACTGTGACCACTCGTGAAATTAACGGTTCACCATGCAAAATAGCGCGGCCTACTGCATAGGCTGTTCCGGGGTTATGGCAGACGATACCGATATCAATCGGCAATTTATTGGTTGGCACCTGTTTGTTGGTGACAACCTGGATCAATTGTTTTTCACCACCGGTTGGATAACGGGTTGGCACTACTACTATTTCAGTTTGAGATAAATGCGATCGGCTGGAGAGGGCATAACGCATCGCTGCGATGGCTTCAGGTTTGTTGTCTTCAATAGCCAGAATACAGCGTGAAGCTCGCAAGGCGAACAACATGATCTCTACACCATCAAGAATACCGTCTGCACGTTCACGCATCAGCATGTCATCACAGCTGATGTAAGGTTCGCACTCTGCACCGTTAATCAGTAAGGTTTCAACGCTGTGATGCACGCCTGGATTGAGTTTGATAAAGCTTGGAAAACCAGCACCACCTAAACCGACAATACCGGCATCCCGAATAATCTGCCGTAATTCATGGGCAGAGTGCTGACGGAAATCTTTTATTTGTTGCCGTTCAATCCAGCGATCTTCGCCATCGGTTTCAATGGTGATGCACGGTGCAGAAAGACCTGATGGATGCGGGATGGCATGGTCACCAATAGCGGAAATTACACCGGAGCTAGGAGCGTGCAGACAGACAGAAACATGGCCTTCAGCACGCGCAATCCGTTGGCCTTTTAAGACTTTATCACCGACCTCAACAATTGGCACCGCAGCTGCACCGATATGTTGTTGCAAAGGTAACACCAGTTGTTTGCTTATTGGCGTTTTACGAATCGGCCCTTGAGTGGAACGTTTTTTATGGCCGGGTAGTTTTAATCCACCCGGAAAATCACCTAACGGCGCACTCATGATCCGGTTCTCCTTTGCAGGTCAACATGGGAAGGATCCGGCCAGCGCCAGGTGTGCGGGTTCGGTTGAGTTTCGACCATATCAATACAATCTACTGGACAAGGTTCAACACATAATTCGCAGCCGGTGCATTCATTAGCAATAACCGTGTGCATATGTTTGGCAGCGCCGAGAATGGCGTCTACAGGGCAGGCTTGAATACACAAAGTACAACCGATACAGCGAGCTTCATCTATCACAGCCAGCATTTTCGGTTTTTCCACCCCACATTCTTCGTCCAGTGGTTTGGGTTCAACATCAAGCAAATCGGCCAGTGCCTGAATGGTGGCTTCACCACCGGGAGGGCAACGGTTGATATCAACTTCCCCTGCAGCGATCGCTTCTGCATATGGTCGGCAACCGGCAAAACTACATTGACCACATTGGGTTTGTGGCAGGATTTTATCGATTTGATCGACAATCGGATCACCTTGAACTTTGAAACGTATCGAGGCAAAGCCGAGCACAAGTCCCAGAGTCAACGCGAGCAGCGTGATGGCTATAATCGCTGTCAACATGGCTAAACCTTCACTAAACCGGCAAAGCCCATAAAGGCCATCGACATTAATCCGGCAGTGATCAGCCCAATCGCTGCACCTTGGAACGGAACGGGCACATCAGCTGCAGCGAGTCGTTCACGCATCGCAGCAAAAATGATTAATACAATTGAAAAGCCGACCGCGGCACCAAAGCCATATAAGGCTGATTCCAGGAAGCCGTGTTTTTCCTGAACATTGAGTAACGCCACGCCCAATACAGCACAATTGGTGGTGATCAATGGCAGGAAAATACCCAAAACCTGATACAGCAGTGGGCTGGTTTTATGCACGACCATTTCGGTGAATTGAACGACAACGGCAATAACAAAAATAAAACTGATGGTGCGCAGGAATTCAAGACCCAGTGGAGACAGCAGGTATTCGTTGATCAAATAACTACTGATAGACGATAAGGTCAAAACAAATGTGGTTGCCAGCGCCATGCCCATTGCTGTTTCCAGCTTGCGCGAAACACCCATGAACGGACACAGGCCGAGGAATTTCACCAGCACAATGTTGTTCACCAGAATGGTGCTTATCAAAATTAGGGCATAGTCAGCCATGTAATAACCTACTGATTTTCTCAGGAATTAGCATGAGTTACTGCTTTACCCTGATTCAAATACAAATTATGAACCGAATATTATAGCTTAATAACGCTTTTAATGTAGCGTTGCAGTATGAGGTTAAGGCTTGATGGTGAAGGACTTAGCGTCTTAGCAACGAGTTCGCAATCTGACTGGTAAAAGAGCCAAAAATTCCTTTGCTTTTTATCAAGCAGCAGCGGCATTCTTGCGACGCTGTCTGACCGCCGCGGCTAACTCACGCAATAATGGCTCACTATTATCCCAAGCCATGCAGGCATCGGTAATACTTTGGCCGTAAACCAGTTCTTTGTCCGCTTCCACATTTTGTCTGCCGCCAACCAGATTACTTTCCAGCATCAAGCCGATAATGCGTTTATCACCGGCTGCGATCTGTTCAGCCAATAAGCGTCCGACCACTTCCTGTTGCAAGTGATCTTTGCCACTATTGGCATGACTGCAATCGACCATAATTCGCACTGATTGCCCACTGCGGCCAATCACTGCCGCCGCTTCATCAATACTGCTTTTATCGTAATTAGGCTTTTTACCACCACGTAAAATGACATGGCAATCTGGATTGCCAGTAGTAGAAAAAATAGCGGAATGGCCATCTTTGGTCAGGGACATGAAGTGATGTGGTTTTGATGCTGACAGGCACGCATCCACAGCAATTTGCAGTCCACCATCAGTGGCATTTTTAAACCCAACCGGGCAAGACAAGCCGGAGGCCAGTTCACGATGCGCCTGACTTTCTGTTGTACGCGCACCGATTGCGCCCCAGGAGATCAGATCGGCAATGTATTGAGGGCTAATAAGATCCAGATATTCTGTTGCAGCAGGAACACCCATTTCAGCAAGATCCAACAGCAATTTTCTGGCGATATTCAGTCCGTCGTTGATTTTGAAACTGCCATCGAGGTAAGGATCATTAATCAGACCTTTCCAACCGACAACGGAACGAGGCTTTTCAAAATAGACGCGCATAATGATATGCAGATCATCAGCCAGCTCATGAATCAACGGCTGCAAGCGACTGGCATAGTCACGTGCAGCATTGGGATCATGAATAGAGCAGGGGCCGATAATGACGATCAAACGATCATCACGGTGATGCAGAATATCCTGACACGCAGTGCGAGCGTTAAACACGGTTTCAGATGCCGCATCCGAGATCGGTAATTGTTCATGCAATTGCGCTGGTGGCAAAACTTCCTGAATACCAACGATGCGTAAATCATCTGTGTTGTAACGCATTTTCAACCTGATTTGTGTTCAAAAAAATAATCGGCAATTGTAATACGTCGGGGCCTTTTACGCTATTTCAAGCTGTCAGGGTAGAGCGACAGCAAATAAATCAGCATTCAACCATAGATGTACCCAGATACTGGCGATATAGCCAAGCGCGATAGCCCAAACCCATTTCAAATGCGCGACGAAGGTATATATACCACGGGCTTGACCCATTACCGCAACACCTGCAGCCGAACCTATCGATAACAGCGAACCACCCACACCGGCAGTTAACGTGGCGAGTAACCATTGGCCATGACTCATGTCAGGCATCATAGATAACACGGCAAACATGACAGGAATGTTATCGACAACTGCGGAAATTAGACCAACCATGATGTTGGCGGTAGTTGCGCCTAATTGGCCATAGAGAAACTCGGAACCAACACTCAGATAGCCAATTGTGCCAAGGCCACCAACACATAAAATGATGCCATAGAAAAACATTAATGTGTCCCATTCGGCGCGTTGCAATTGCTCAAAAATATTGAACGGCATTTTCTGCTGGGTTTCATCGTTAATATTAAACGCGGTCTGGCCATCGTTTTCACGTTTATCCATTAAACGTTTATCGCGCATTTTTAGGAAATAACCATGCAGTTTCAGTAGACCTAAACCGGTCATCATGCCAAGCACGGGGGGTAAATGTAGAAAGTGGTGACTGCTGGCAGCCATCGCAATGGTGAGGATAAATAATCCTACAACTACCATCGCTCCCGATTTGAGTGGGGCATATTCATGAACTGCTATTGAGGCCACATTTTTAATTGCCAGTGATAATAAAACTGCCGGAATTAACCAGTTGACCAGCGACGGCACAAACAGGGCAAAAAATTCATGAAATGCCAGCACACCTTTTTGCCAGACCATTAACGTGGTGATATCACCAAATGGACTGAAAGCACCGCCCGCATTAGCTGCCACAACGATATTGATACAGGCGACAGCAATAAATTTATGATTATTGCCGGCAACAGCCATGACCACGGTGGCCATCAATAATGCGGTAGTTAAGTTATCGGCTACCGGTGAGATGAAAAAAGCCATCAAACCGGTTAGCCAGAAAATAGTTCTTAATGAAAAGCCTTTATTGACCAGCCAGGCACGAATCGCATCAAAGATTCCGCGTTCGCCCATGGTGTTGATATAGGTCATTGCTGCCAGCAGAAATAAAAACAGTTCGGCATATTCCAGCAGATTGTGGCGAATCATGATGCCAGCTGTTTCATGGAAAACCGGATCGGTTTGCTGGGCGTAAATCATTGCAATCAATACCCAAATCAAACCCGCAGCCACAATGACCGGCTTGGACTTGCGCATATGGATCTGCTCTTCGGCGATGACCAATCCATAGGCAATAAAGAATATTGCTAATGCGGCAAAGCCAACCCAATGTCCTGTCAGATCAAGCATAGCTGCATTTTCTGCTGCCAATAACGCTGGAGAAAACAGTGACATTAAGACAAAGATTGTCCAGCCAGACAATGACTTGGATAAGCCTGAAACGGGCATGATAGCTTCCTGCGATGGGGGGTAAAAAAGCTGTTAGATGATACCCCTCATCGCTGGAATAACAACCCTTATTTTAGAACTTTTTGATAGAAACCTTCAGCAGCATCAGTGACTAAATCAAATACATGGTTAAAGCCATTCTGCCCACCGTAGTAGGGATCCGGCACATCGGTTTCATCACGGCCTTCGGCATAGTCAAGAAATAGTCTGACCTTATGTTGATATTCAATTGGACAAGCCTGTTTGAGGATATCCAGATTGTCCTGATCCATCGCCAGAATGTAATCAAAATGCTCAAAGTCTTCGTAACGAAATTTACGAGCTCTGATAAAAGATAAATCTACACCACGTTGCTTAGCGGTTTGTTGAGCACGGGCATCAGGTGGTTCGCCAACGTGATAAGCATGTGTGCCGGCAGAGTCAACCAGAAACTTGTCACTGCTGCCTTTATCTTTTAATAAGCTGATAAAAACTCCTTCCGCTGTGGGTGAACGACAGATATTGCCCATGCAGACGAATAACACTTTGATTTGACTCATTCTTAGCTAACTCCGTAGCTCGGCCAGTAATTGTGAAATCATGGCATCGGCCTGACCGAGGTAGCCGCCACCAAACAGATTAAGATGATTGATAATATGATAAAGGTTATAGAGCGTTTTGCGAGTGCGATAACCGGAATCGACTGCTCTGATACTCCGGTAACCGGCATGAAAGTCATTGCCAAAGCCACCAAATAATTCAGTCATGGCCAAATCGGTTTCAGCATCTCCGTAGTAACAGGCGGGATCAAAGATCACTGGATTACCTTGCTCATCAGCAGCTGCATTGCCGCCCCATAAATCACCGTGTAATAAAGAAGCTTGTGGCTGATAATCTGTGAAAAAGGCTGGCAGTTGTTCAATTAACCGTTCGCCATTTTTCTGCAGACTGCCTCTAAAGCCGTTTGTGGCAGCGAATTCAAGTTGCTTTCCAAGACGCTGTTGTTGCCAGAACTGCACCCAGTTGGCAGAACGATCGTTTATCTGCGGCGTACTGCCTATGGTGTTATCCATATGCCAGCCAAAATACGCTTGTGGCTGTTGATGTAACAAAGCCAGTTGTTCGCCGAGCTTGGCATTGGCTGAGCCGCGCATACTGCCAAGAGGAATATATTCCAATACCAGATAACTATGTCCATCGCCGGTGCCATAGCAAATGACTTTCGGCACGCGAACAGCGTTGAGTTCTGCCATCTCTTGCAAGCCTTGGGCTTCAGCAACAAACATATCTGACAGCTTCGGACTATTTACTTTAATAAAGAACTGAGTATCAGGTGTTTTCAACTGATAGGCGGTGTTTATGCAACCGCCGCCTACCGAAGACAGTTGATGTGGCTGGCAGTTGACTCCAGTTACACGTTCAATTTCCTGGATTATTTCAGTGAGTTGAGCCATGTTTGTCTCCACGAAAGGTGAGCAGCTAATTTAACCATGCTAAGCTGAAACGACAATTTTGCCAAAACATGCAAGGAGTTTGTCAATGTCCACACATACTGAAGCGAGCCCGCCAAGTCCCAAACAACAGGTGGCCATTAAAGCTGCCGAAATCGTCGACAACGGCATGATTGTCGGCTTGGGTACCGGTTCAACTGCCAACCTGTTTATCGATGAACTGGCTCGCCGACAGCATGAACAGCAATTGGAGATTCAGGTGGTGGCCAGTTCGGTCATTAGCCGAGTTAAGGCTCAGCAGGCTGGACTAAAGGTCATTTCCATCGAGCATTTATCGCATCTGGATATGTATGTGGATGGTGCGGATGAAGTCACCACTGATATGCAGCTGTTAAAAGGACGAGGGCAGGATCTGGTCTGTGAAAAGTTACTGGCCAGTCACGCCACTGCTTTTTATGTTTTGGTTGATGACAGCAAAATGGTTTCACGAATTGGTGAGAAAAACGCCATACCTATCGAAGTGATGCCAAGTGCCGCGCAGCTGGTGCTAAATCGACTGGCAAAACTGCAGGCTAAAGGCAGTCTTAGGCTGAATTCCGCGGGTGATAATGTGGCCTATAGTGCTGCTGGAAATTTAATTCTGGATATGCAATTTACTGATCTTGAAACTGCGCAGATTAATGCCTTGCTAACCGTTATGCCGGGTGTAGTTGAGCACGGTATTTTTGCGGATATTGTCAAAGCGGTATTTATTGGCTCGTCTGATGGAGTGAAGCTGCTACAGCGTTGAGAAAAAATTAAACAAAAAGGGCAGTGTCAAACACTGCCCTTTGTTTAAACCGTTAACTTACGAGCGGTTATTTTTTTAATTCTTCCAGAATGGTTTCGGCTTTAGATTTAGCAAACTCACCCGAACCTTCCACGCCGATATATTTCACTTCACCATCGGTAATAATCATTGCGGCCCGGAACGAACGAACGCCCATGCCACCACCGGTTAAATCACGATCCAAACCTAATGCTTTGGTGTATTCGGCGCTGCCATCAGCCATCATGCGTACTTTGCCATTGGCTTTTTGCTCACGGCCCCAAGCGGCCATAACAAACGCATCATTGACTGCTAAACACCAAATTTCATCGGCACCAGCGGCTTTAATGGCATCTGCATGTTCGACATATCCAGGCAAATGTTGCGAAGAACAAAGCGGAGTGAATGCACCCGGTACCGTGAACAATACAATGGTTTTGCCTTTTGCCATCTCACGCACATCCATCGGCGACGGATTCATCGGGCAGCCATTTTCAGGATCAAACTCCACACATTCAGTTAATTTACCATCAGGTATCTGTTGTCCAACTTCAATCGTCATAACTCGTCCTCATTGATGAATAAGATTATTGAGTAGGATAAGCCATCTGTCTCGAGATAAAAACACTGATTATTAAAGGGACTTTCAAGTTTGGTGCAATCCATTTAAATCGTTATGATGAAGCACATAATGATTTAAATGGAGTAAAAAATGACCGCAGAAAAAACTATCCTGAACTGGGGGATCCTCGGAGCAGCGCGCGTCACCGAAAAATTAATCCCTGCCATCATTGAAGCCAATAATGCAAAGCTGGTTGCCGTCGCCAGCCGTCGAAAAGGCGCTGCAGCTGAGGCATTGGCAAAACTGGCGCCTGAGAATAACGATATTCTTGCTCTGGATGATCCCGAGGCTTTATTAAGTCATCCAGATATTGATGTAATCCATTTGCCGATGGCGAATGAAGAGCATGCTGAATGGGCATTAAAAGCCATTGCCCATGGTAAACATTTGCTCATTGAAAAACCGATGGCCTTAACGGTTAAAGATATTGATGCCATTACCCAAGCCGCAAAAGAGAAGGGCGTCAAAGTAATGGAAGGCTTTATGTATCGCTTTCACCCACAACATGACGCGGTCCGGGAAATCATTGAGTCCGGTGTGATCGGTGATGTCAGAACAGTCAGCACCCGTTTTGCCTTTCCAATGAAACCAGCTCGTCTATATCGGGTTAACCGCCCCATTGAAAATGGCGGTGGAGCAATGTGGGATATCGGACCTTATGCCATACATACAGCCAGATTATGGTTTGATGAAGAACCTAAAGCCGTTACCGCTGTTGCCAACATAAATGAACATGGTGCGGATTTAAGCCTAACAGGTGTTTTCGACTACGGTAATGGCCGGTTTGCCCAATTCGAAATAAGTTTTGAACATGCCCGACGCAGTGTCTACGAAATCATCGGCACCTTGGGTGGCATAACCTGTCATACAACCTGGCAACCGGCAGACGAAACGGCCAAGATTTCCTGGTGGACAGAAGCAGGGCAACAGGAAACGGTTGAAGTGCCAGCAGCCGATCAATTTGTGAATGAAATTGAACATTTTTCAGATTGTGTAATGAAGAACACCGATCCGTTACTCAGCCTGGAAGATGCACGGGCTAACTGCCAAGCTATTGTGGCAGCGTTGCAGTCGGTAAAAGAAGGTAAAACCGTACAGTTTTAAACAAATTAAGCCGCTCAAATGGAGCGGCTTAATTTATGTCGAGGCTAAGTTTTAACTCGCTGTTTTAAATTTACTGATCGATTGTTGCAGTACATCCGCCAACTGATTGAGTTCAAAACTTAAGGTTGAAATCGATTGGGAACCGGCTTCAGCCTTGTCTGATACGGCAGTTATCCGGCGGAAGTTATTATTAATTTCTTCGGCTACTGCCGATTGCTGTTCGGCGACACTGGCGATTTGCGCATTCATATCATTAATCGCGGTTACTGAACGGCTGATTACTGCTAATGATTCACCGGCATGCTCCGCCTGAGTAACACATTGATGCGCTTTATTTTTACCTTCTTCCATCACTTTTACCGCGATGATGGTTCTGCTTTGGGTTTTTTCGATTAAGTCTTTAATATTTAATGTTGACTCTTTGGTGCGGCTGGCCAGGCCACGAACCTCATCGGCAACAACTGCAAAACCTCGACCATGCTCGCCGGCACGGGCGGCTTCAATAGCTGCATTTAACGCCAGTAGATTGGTTTGTTCGGTAATATCAGCAATGACCTGAACAACGCTACCAATTTTTTTGCTGTCTTCAGACAATTCATCAATAACACGTGCTGCTTCTTCAACTTTAGCCGCCAACTCAGCAATACTGGCAATCGTTTTGCTAACTTCCTGATTACCGTTAATAGTTTCTTTATCTGCTGTTTGAGCCTGCATTGCAGCCTCACTGGTCAGGCGGGCAATTTCTTGAACCGAAGTAGAAATTTCACTAATGGCATTAGCGCCATCAAGCGTTTGTTGTTTCTGATCGATAACTAAACTTTGATTATTTGCTGAAGTTTGATTCATTACCTTGGCCGCATCCGAAACCTGACCTGCGGATGAAGTAATCGCCTTCATGATATGTGACAGTTCGTTCGACATGGCGCTTAATGCACCCACAATACTTTTAGGAAATTTGGTGTGAGCTTGTTGAGTCAAGTCACCAGATGCAAATGCACTGATTAATTCTGCAGCGGAATCCGGCTCACCACCAATGGTGGAATACAAACGACCAATCAACCGATAGCTCACAAAAATGGCAATGACGATGGCAATTAGCGTCACGGTGATCATCAATGCCATAAACCCACCAGTTTGCTGACGAATGTAATCAACTTGATTGCTGATAGTGACTTCCTGAAAATCGATAAATTGATTTACGGCAGCTAACCATTGTGTGTAAGCAGGAGAAGTATTGACCATCAGGTAATCGCGGGCTTCTGTGTTTCTGCCTTGATTGATTAAGTTAATGGTCTCAGCGGTGTGAGCCAAAGTTTGTTGCTCAATCGATTTGATATTGTTTAACAGTGTGTTTTCCTGAGCGGCAAATTGTTGTGGATTATTGGCCATCGCTTCAAGGTTTACAGCTGATTCTGCATAGAATTGTTCTAAGCGCTTGATATCCTGGAGATGCTGCTGGCGCTCGGCACTGTTTTCACTTAACACTACATCTCGAATGGAAATGGCGCGGTCATGGACACTGCCACGAAAGTTAATGGCTGCACGTTGTTTGACACTATCGACCTCGTTGATTTTACTCATAGTCCGGTCAATTTTACTGACTTCGTTTATGCCAATTATGGCAATCAACACCATCAAACTTAATACGATGCCGAAGCCAAGTTGAAGCCTGTTTTTGATAGTCACTGAAATTTCCTGGTTATTGAATGCAAACGCATCATTGCGTATTACATGTGAGTTTTATGTCAAAGCAATATTATGTATGCCTGTTTAAAAAAACAAAATCAGGAAATTTCTTTAACTTATGAGAAATGAGTATTAGCTATCATTAGTCAGGAGGGGGGAGCGATTAGGCTCAGCAGATAGGGATTAAAACAAGCTCATTTGACTATTTGGTGTTTGAAATAAGTCACAGCGTAATGCAGGAAGAGTGGATTTGATGTTTAATTTTTTGCAGATATTGTGGAAACGTTGGGCTAGTAAATCAGCAAAAATACCTTCACCGCGAAGTCGATGACCAAAACGCGGATCGTTATTTTTACCGCCGCGTAAATCATATATGCGATTCAAAATATGCTGGGCCTGATCCGGTCGATGAGTCTGCAGCCAGGTTTCGAATAATGGACTGACTTCCAGCGGTAATCTAAGCAGAATGTAATTTACGTCCAATGCGCCTGCCTTAACAACGGCTTTTACAATGTTCTCCAACTCCGCATCGGTTAATACTGGAATAACCGGTGCAATTAAAACTGTTACCGGAATACCGGCCGCACGCAGCGTCTCAATGGTTTGCAAACGACGTCTCGGGGCACTGGCTCTGGGTTCCATTATTCGTGATAAAGCAGGATCAAGTGTGGTTATAGAAAGATGAACCTGCACTAAATTATTCGAGGCCATCTTTTGAAGAATATCAATATCACGTTCCACCATGGCCGACTTGGTCACGATATGACAGGGATGACGGGTTTCATTCAAAACCTGCAGAATCTGTCGGGTGATTTGAAAGTCTCGTTCGATTGGCTGGTAAGGATCAGTATTTGCACCCAGGGAAATGGGTGAGCATTGATAATTCTTTGCTGATAACTCTTTTTTGAGCAACTTGGCAGCGTCAGGTTTAGCCGTTAGTTTTGTTTCAAAATCCAGTCCGGGGGAGAGGCCTAAATAGGCATGGGATGGACGGGCATAACAATAAATACAACCATGTTCGCAGCCACGATAGGCATTTATGGATTGGCTAAAAGGTAAATCAGGCGATTGATTGCGGGTAATGATGGTTTTCGGGTGTTCAATCTCCACCGTAGTTTTGGGCGGGTTTTCTGGTTCTTGGAACCAACCATCATCAACCATTTGGCGTTGATGATGGTTGTATCTTGCATCGATCCGTTGAGCTGTTCCTCGTCCTTTGATTGAAGGCTGTTTAGGCTGCATTAATCAGACAAATAATATTCCACTGTCGAAACTACTCGAACCTGTTTGATATGCGGGTTATTGTTGTCGCGAGCGGTAATGCTGAACTGGCCTTGAGACGCTTTGCGGATCTTGCCTAAATCACTGTCAGAATCCTGGGCAAATTTCTCGGCTACTTCACGGGCATTTTCAGTAGCTTCTTCGATCATTTCCGGTTTGACTTCATTGAGTCGGGTAAACAGATATTCGGTCTGTGCCATATAGTTTTCACCGGTCAACACCAGACCTTGTTTACCTAATTCGGCCACAGCAGGCATTGCCTGACGAACTGCTTCGATATTTTGGGAATAGACGGTTACGGTTTGTGTAGCGGTATAGCGAAATTCTGCTCTGGGTCCACCACCATATTGCTGGGCTGACTTATCGGTAATAGCTGGAGCATTAAAAGTGATCTCATCTTGCTGAATGCCACGCTGCTGCAGAAATTCACGAACTTTCTTGCCATTATTTTCAATCGCTTGATACAACTCTGGCAGATCATTGTTGGCTTCAGTGAATTGAATCGGCCAAATCACCACATCCGCTGGATAATCACGCTCAGATAAACCTTTTACCGTTACGCTGCGTTCCAGCTGCTTGAAATCAATTAACGCCTTGCCGAGCTGAAAGCCCAGTAAGGTTAAGCCCAGAAATAATGCCCCACCCGAAATCAATGCAGTTGATTTACTTTGATTAGCTATCATTCCGGACTCCTGTTGAATCAACGATGATCAGTAAAATGTTCTCTTGCGTAAGCGACGCGATCTTCAATGCTCATTCTTTTCTTATGACTCAGCCCTTCAATCTGCCGCAGTCGAGGTAATAAGCCTTTACCATTGGCAATCTGGATGGTGAGGCCGGGACGGCATTCAGTTCCAATAACATCGGACCTTTAAAACGATCCAAAACAATATCAGTACCTAAGTAGCCTAAGCCAGACATTTCATAACATGATACTGCTAGATTTAATACTTCTTCCCAGTGCGGTACTTTCAACGACATCATATTTAAACCGGTATCAGGATGTAACAGAATCGGTTTATCAAATTGTACGGCACGCAACGCATGTCCATCACCGATGTCCAGACCAACACCAACAGCACCTTGATGCAGATTGGCTTTGCCATTGGAGGCGGCAGTTGATAAACGCATCATTGCCATTACTGGGAAACCACGAAACACAATTACCCGAGTATCAGGCACACCCTCGTAGCTGTAGCCGCTGAAACAATCATCAAAATGAATCAAATCTTCAATGATGGCGACATCAGCACGACCGCCCAAAGAAAACAAACCGGCCAGGATATTAGTGACATGGCGTTCCAGATCACCAATGTTGGCAAATTGCCCATTGGATTTACGATAGCCTTCTTCACTTTGTCGAGTGATGACTAAAATACCTTTGCCACCTGAACCATGTGCAGGCTTGATACAAAAGCCACTACTGCAGCGTTGCAGAATGTCAGTAAGATCTTTTACCGCATGCTGTTCGCTGATGACACCAATCAAATCAGGCACTTTCACGCCAGCTTCTAACGCCAGTTCTTTAGTTTGTAATTTGTCATCAACCAATGGGAACAGTCGGCGTGGGTTATAACGACTGATATAGGAAACGTTTCGCCGATTCATACCTAATACACCGATTTTACTCAGGGCACTCGGGTGCGCATAACGCTCGCGTATGGTTTGAAACCAGTTCAATTTTTTTTCTACTGGTTCGCTCATTGTTTATCCAGCTTGGTTAAGGGTTTAAAGCGTTTCAACTCAAGCAAACGATAACCAGTGTAACTACCCGCAACCAATGTCAGTGCCATAAGAATCAGCTGAATTCCCATAAAATTGAAGGTTAAATGACGCACCCAATCAAGGTTCATCGCCATATAAGCCAGGATGGCGACTAGTAATGAACCACCGCCTTGAATCATGACTTGTTTAGCACCTTCCTCTTCCCAGAGAATCGACATACGTTCAATGGTCCACGCCAGAATGATCATCGGGAAGAAGGTGATTTTCATACCTTCAGTCAGACCAAATTTATAGGCCACAATCGAGAAAATAGCGATCATACCGATAACCATGATAATGACCGCGGATATTCGGGCGACCAGTAGTAAGTTGAGATAAGACAAGTAGGATCGGATCATCAAGCCCACACCGACAATCAGTAAAAAGCCGATTAAACCGGTCAGTAAACTGGTTTGAATAAATGCCATGGCAATCAATACCGGCATAAAGGTACCCGAGGTTTTGATACCGACCAGAATTCGCATCAATACAACAATCAACACGCCCACTGGGATCAATAAAATGCCTTTAAAAATCGCCTGTTCTTCAAGTGGTAAGGTATACAACGAAAAATTCAGCCATTCGTTATCAGCAAACTTTTGGTTTAAAGCGATGTTGAATGGTTGCTCCTGCGAAATCATTGAGAAAGTGACTTGTGCATTGGTTGCACCAACCACTTCCAATACCGGGCCGGAATGATATTGCCACAGCAACATGTTTTCAGCCTGGCCTTGTACACCGGTTTCAGGGTTAAACACCTCATAGTCTTCGCCATCAAACACCTGGATGTATTCAATTAATGACTGACGTCGACGGCCATCTTCCAAATATAAAGCATGAATGCGTCTGGCTGGCACGCCAGCTTCTTGCAGTAATTGTGCTATCCAAAGCGTTTTCGGCTTTAGTTGAGCTAATAACTCAGCCGTTTGCTGTTGATTATTAAATTCGTGAATCAATTCACGAGCCAATGTGTAATTGGATGATGAACGCTCAACAGCACGATCCAGAATCATTTTAGCGGCTGCAGCGTATGGCTCCTGTTCAACATTTGGTTTAATGTTTTCCACAGGTTCTTGTTCTACCGGTATGGCAAACGGATCAAGCAACATGTCGACTTTGTAATAAAGCGATTGATTGCCAGTGGCTTCGCGGATAGACCATTCTGCGTAGGTACCGCCTTTACGATCAACAAAGGCTAAACCATAGCCCGGACTGGCAGTTTGTTGATTAAGCTGAGTAAAGCCCGGTTGGGTATTTGGAATGGCTAGACGGGCAGTAACCGGTTCGCCACGAGCTTCAAAATCAACTTTGGCTTCAATTGACCAGGTTTGCCGTTGTTCACCAGGAAACCAGGGAATATCAAACGCGATATGACGATGTAAAGTAAGCGCTAAACCTGCAAAAAACAGCAGACTGACCAGAATATAAAACGGCGCACGTGATGCCATGATGGTTCCTTATTCTTCTTCTGATGCTTTAGGATTAGCTTGTTCTGCTTTTTTCGGAATAGCTGATGCCCGATCTGTCAGTAGCTCTGGTTTAGGTTGAACATTTTTCTTGGCGACATCGACCACAGCAATATCTTTCAAAAACTCACGGCCCAATAGGATCGGATAGTTCATATGCGAACGATCAGTGAGGGTGAATTCTGCAGTATCGGTCATATTGCCAATCTTGATAGTCAGTCTGACTACCGGACGTTTATCAATTTCATTAGTTGATGATTGACGGATATTGGCGATTCGAGCGATAGGTGCTTCAACCTCGTAACTGTTATCACTGCCTTCTTCAGGAACAATAGTAAAACGCGCCCATTTCTGACCATCTCGTTCCAGAGTCACAATGTCCTGTGCCGTTAACGATGACGTTGTTGCACCGGTATCGACTCGTGCCGGAAATACGCGATTAACCGCTTCAATCCATAACCACTCAGATTGACCCAATACCAATTTATCGCCCAACGTCATTGGGGCTGGTGGTGGGCAACTTTGACTGTTCGCTGCTGCAGCGACTTGAGCTGTTTGCGCAGATTCGACCACGGCACGTTGCGCCAGTTTTTCACTCAGCTGCTCAACTTGGTGGTTTAACTCATCGAGTTGTTTGCGAGTGACTTGTTGTTCTTTTGAGAAAGATTGCAGGCCAGCTTGGTGCTTGTTTTGATTATCGATAACTTTTTGGCATTGCTGACTCAGTTGATTTTGAATTCTGGATTCACTGTCACTAAGCGCTGACTTTAATTGTTCATTTGAAACGGTCGGGCGGGTTTCATTTTGCACGCAAGCTGTTGTTAACAAGCTAGATAAAACAAGGATGAGAGGTAATTTATGTTTGAACATGTCTTTCCTAAAGCTTAAAACGGATTATTAAGTCAAAACGCATTATCAAAACAAAATTGATAGGGCTGCATATTATGAAGTAATCCCTGCTAATCCGGAGATATTTTCTCGGTGAGTAAATGTACGTAACGTCCCATGTCACGATAGGTAGGCATACGGCAATATTGATGCTCTAACGCCAGTAATTCCTGTTCATTGGTCTGGTTTCGGCTCTCAGAGTTCAAATAATCACTAAACACGCGAATTCCACTGTGTTGAATTATCTCAAAACCATTACTTTCTAAAAACTGAATCAATTCATACGGATATTGGGGAAACGGCGGGCTTAATTTGTTTCCAGCACCAATATAGCGATCATTGATAATTGGTTCCAGTCTCCAGCCACCTTGAATGATATTTTTATAAACCATGGCGTTGCGGTTATAAAACATCAATGACAGGTAACCACCAGTTTTTACACGGTCTAGCACCAGTTTTAAGGTTTCTAAAGGCGTTGCCAGCCATTCCACTACGGCATGACAAATCACTAAGTCAAACGCTGCTAACTGCGGTGCCAGCTGCTGAATTGAAGCGTGATGAAAGCCTGCATCCAGCTCTGCTTGCGCAAATGATTGCTTGGCCTGGTCGAGTAATTTCTCTGAAATATCACACAAAGTCAGTTGATGACCAAAGCCGGCCAACCACAAACTGATTTGTCCGGCTCCACAACCTGCATCCCAAATCTGTAAATCTTTAGACTCGGTGAACTGATGTAAATCCTGTTTAAGGATTTCTAAACGTAATTGACCCTTGCTGGTGTCATAAATACGCGCATTAAAGCGCTCAGCTAAATCGTCAAAATTACGATCCTGTTGCATCAGGCGGCCGGTTTAAGCAGGTTATCCAACAGGGAATCGATCGCCAGAATCCGACTTTCAGCATCCGGCATATTATCTGTGAATCGCAGTTTATCCTGACCATCGAGTTTGAAGCGGGAAGGCTGTTTCTGAATCAGTTGGATGATGGTCATTGGCTCAACCTGTGGTTCTTTATCAAACAGCAAGCGGCCACCTTGATCATAAACATCAATTTTACGGATGCCGATGGTCTTGGCTTTAAGACGTAATTCATGCACGGCAAAAAGGGTTTGCACCGGTTCGGGTAACAGACCAAATCGATCAATCATTTCCACCTGCAGTTCACGCAACGCTTCTTTATCAGTTGCTGCGGCAATGCGTTTATATAACACCAGACGGGTATGCACATCGGGCAGATAATCGGATGGAATCAACGCCGGTACATGCAGATCGATTTCCACGGTCTGCCGCGCCATATTATCCAGATCAGGGGTTTTACCGGATTTCAACGCATTGACCGCGCGTTCCAGCAATTCGTTATATAAGGTAAAGCCAATTTCCTGCATCTGACCGCTTTGTTCATCACCCAATAATTCACCGGCACCGCGAATTTCCATATCGTGTGTGGCCAGGGTAAAGCCTGCACCTAAATCTTCAATCGACTCAATGGCTTCCAAACGTTTAATCGCATCGGCAGTCATGGCCTGTTGCGGCGGGGTAATCAGATAAGCATAAGCACGATGATGCGAGCGACCAACACGACCCACGAATTTGATAAAGCTGGGCCAAACCTAATTTATCGGCTCTATCTATAAAGATGGTATTGGCAGTCGGTACGTCGATACCGGTTTCGATAATCGTAGTGCAAACCAGTACATTAAAACGTTGATGATAAAAGTCGAGCATCACCTGTTCCAGCTCACGTTCTCGCATTTGGCCATGCGCGACTGCAATGCGAGCTTCCGGCATTAAGGTTTCAAGTTCACGCGCTACGCGATCAATGTCTTCCACTTTGTTATGCAGGAAGTAAACCTGACCGCCACGTTTGATTTCACGCAGCATACCCTCACGAATTTTGTCGGCATTCCATTGCAACACAAAGGTTTTAATCGCTAAACGCCGTGCTGGAGCAGTGGCAATAATGGATAAATCACGAATGCCGGAAATCGACATATTCAAGGTGCGCGGAATCGGCGTGGCGGTAAGCGTTAAAACATCGATCTGCGAGCGATATTTTTTCAGTTGTTCTTTTTGGGTGACGCCAAAACGATGCTCTTCATCAAGCACAAACAAGCCAAGCCGTTTGGGGTCAATATCCTGCTGCAATAATTTATGGGTGCCGATAACGATATCAGCAGTACCTTCGCTAATGGCTGATTTCACATCATCCAATTGTTTCTTGCTACGAAAGCGTGACAAAACTTCGACTCTAATCGGCCAATCAGCAAAACGGTCTTTGAAGTTTTCGTAATGTTGTTGAGCGAGCAGGGTAGTTGGTACCAAAACCAATACCTGTTTGCCAGATTGCACAGCTAGGAATGCCGCACGCATGGCGACTTCAGTTTTACCAAACCCCACATCACCACATACCAAACGATCCATTGGCGTTTCCGATTGCATATCGGCAATCACCGCATCAATTGCGTCTTGTTGATCTGGGGTCGTTTCAAATGGGAACGCTGCCGAGAATGCTTCATATTGTTCATCAGGTGACTGCATTGGCGGTTTTTTATTGGCAGCACGTTTGGCATAAATATCGAGTAATTCTGCAGCCACATCACGCACTTTTTCAGCAGCTCGGCGGCGGGCTTTTTCCCATTGTGTAGTGCCAAGTTGATGTAAAGGAGCAAGTTCAGGTGCAGAACCGGAATAACGGCTGATCAAATCCAGCGAAGCCACAGGCACATAGAGTTTGTCGCCTTTGGCATATTCCAATGTCACATATTCGGTAGCGACATCACCAACATCCAAAGTTTGCAGGCCAAGATAACGTCCTACACCATGATCTTCATGCACCACCGCATCACCAATCGTCAGTTCGGCGAGATTACGGATAATGGCATCGGAATCACGCTTTTTACGGCTGCGACGGCGGCGTTGCATAACCTGTTGGCCGAATAGCTGAGTTTCTGCAATGACGGCGATATTTTCACTTTGCAGTAGCAAACCTGTTCTAGCGGAGCAACGGTAATACAGAGCGGAGCGCTTTCATTAATAAAGGCATCCCAGTTGTCGACCACTTTGGGTTGTAACTGGTTTTTACGTAACAAATCCAGCAACGTTTCACGACGACCTGCTGATTCGGCTGCGATTAAAATCCGCCCAGAAAATTTATCTATAAATTGATGTAAAGCTTCGCAGGGTCGATCTTGCTTGGAATTTAATGGCAACGAGGGCGGCATTACCGTGGCGTAATTACTGTTACCGGCTGAGCCATCAATTTCAAAGTTCTGGCATTGCAACCGTTGCCATTGTTTGAATTGACTAAATAATTCTTCTACCGGCACAAACACATTGATCGGCGGTAATAATGGTCTTTCGGGATCAACACTATGCTGACGATAACGGATCTGGATTTCCTGCCAAAACTGTTCTGCGGCATGAACCGTGTCATTGAGCTGCACTAACAGCGTGTTGTCCGGCAGATAATCGGTAAGGCGTGCGGTTTGCTCGAAAAACAACGGCAGATAAAACTCAATACCGCCCGGCATATTGCCGGCACTGACTTCACGATAGATCAGACTGCGTTGTGGGTCGCCATCAAAATACTGGCGGAATTGTTTACGGAACAGCGCAATACTGTCGTCATTAACCGGAAACTCACGTGCCGGTAACAATTGGATCTGTTCGATATTATCGATAGAACGTTGTGTTTCAGGATCAAAGGTACGCAGCGTATCAATCTCATCATCAAACAAATCAATCCGAAACGGCTGACGACTACCCATCGGGAATAAATCAATGATGGCCCCACGAACGGCAAACTCGCCATGTTCGATAACCTGAGCCACATTGCGATAACCGGATTTTTCCAGTTTCAGACGCCATTGTTCGATATCAAACTGATCGCCAACTTTCAGTTCAAGATGATTGCCATCCAGAAAGGCTCGCGGTGCAATACGTTGCATCAAAGTGGCAATCGGCACCAGTAAAATGCCGCGTTTAAAATCGGGCAAATGATGCAAAGTTTGCAAGCGTTCGGAAACAATATCCTGATGCGGAGAAAAACTGTCGTAAGGCAAGGTTTCCCAATCTGGGAAATGCAAAATTGGCAGTTCGGCATTGCCAAGATAAAAACGGATTTCCAACTCTAATCGATGGGCACTGGCCACATCATCTGTCACTACTAATAAAGGACCTTCATGCTGTTGCGCTGCTTTTGCCAATAACAATCCCTGTGCACTACCGTATAATTGCCCGGCACGAAGTTGATCTTTGGCTGATACTGGTAAGACAGGCTGAAGCAAATTAGCTGGCAAGAGTGATACCTTGATATATTGAAAGTGAGAAAGCGCGTTATTTTCCCATACTTGACCAAGTACAGCATCCAGCATTTTCAAACAAGATAATGTCCTTACAAATAATAAGTGTTAATGCTATAGTCAAAATTTTGCAACGAAGCGGAGATGAAACATGGTGAAACGTACGGAAAATGTTGTGTTATTAAAAGTTATTGGCACTGCTGAGTTATTAGCTGCCTTGGCCATGTTTTATTTTTATCACGAAAATGTTCCAGCCATAATTGGTGGGTTAATTTTGTTAGGCTTATCTGCCAACAGTTTTTACCAAGCCCACAAATGCTATCAACGTCAATATTCTCCAAGAAAAGACGATAATTCTTAAATCACGGTTTTAATGAGTCAGACTGAAAATCCCACTACCGAACCGAAATTCGACCCGGTCAGTTTTGTAAAATCACTTACCAGTCGGCCCGGTGTTTATCGAATGGTCGATGCGGAAGGCACGGTGATTTATGTCGGTAAGGCTAAAAATCTAAAAAAACGTGTCGGCAGTTATTTTCGTAGCACGGGTTTAACCAGCAAAACGCAAGTAATGGTCGCCCAAATCGTGGCGATAGAAATCACCGTTACTCATACTGAAAACGAAGCTCTGATCCTGGAAAATAACCTGATCAAAGAGCTGATGCCGCGTTACAACGTGTTATTACGTGATGATAAATCCTACCCATACTTATTAATATCCGGTGATGACTATCCACGTTTGAGTGTGCATCGTGGCGCCAAACGCAAAAAGGGTAAATATTTCGGACCCTATCCAAGTGCTGGGGCAGTTCGGGAAAGTCTTAATCTGCTGCAGAAACTGTTTCCAGTGCGTCAATGTGAAGACAGTTATTATCAAAATCGCAGCAGGCCCTGTCTGCAATATCAAATCAAACGTTGTACTGCACCTTGTGTTGGATTGATTTCCGAAGCGGATTATCAAAAAGATGTGCAGCACACCATTCTGTTTCTGGAAGGCAAAAACCAGCAGGTAATGGATGAGCTGAGTAATCAGATGGATGTTGCCTCGCAACAACTGCAGTTTGAACAAGCGGCCTCTATCCGTGACAAGATCATCAGCTTACGTCGGGTGCAAGAACGACAATATGTCAGCTCAATGCAAGGCGATTCTGATGTGCTGGCGGCCATCGTGCGCGATGGTATTGCAGTAGTTGAAGTCAGTTTTGTTCGTGGCGGTCGTAATCTGGGTAGTAAATCGTATTTCCCTAAAGGCTCATCGGATCTCAGCGAATCAGAATTGCTAACGGCATTTATCCCACAGTATTACCTGGGTAAAGATGTTCCAGCCGAAATACTGCTGAGTCATGAAGTCGAAGATGCCCAACTGTTGCAAGACGTATTGCAGACCGAGTCCGGCCACAAAGTCAGTCTGCGTAAACCGCAACGCGGCCATGCAACCCGTTGGTTACAAATGGCGATGACCAATGCCGAAATCAGTCTCACACAACGTATTAGCAGCCGTTCTAACTTATTACAACGTTTTGAAATTTTGCAGGATGCATTAGAGCTGGACGAACTGCCCAAGCGTATTGAGTGTTTCGATATCAGCCACACCAGTGGTGAACGCACGGTTGCATCCTGTGTGGTGTTTGGTTTGGAAGGGGCGATTAAAAGTGATTACCGCAAATTCAATATAGAAGGCATTACCGGCGGTGACGATTATGCCGCTATGCATCAAGCATTGAGCCGACGTTTTACCCGGTTGAATAACGGCGAGGGCAAACGTCCGGATTTATTGCTGATTGATGGTGGTAAAGGCCAAATCAAAGAAGCTCAGGAAGTACTCGCTGAATTAAATTTAAGTGATTTACCAATATTAGGTATCGCCAAAGGCCCGGCTCGTAAGCCCGGCGAAGAAACATTATTTCTGGTTGGCCGAGCCGGTGAAGTCACCTTATCGGCTGATTCACCGGCATTACATTTATTACAGCAAGTTCGTGATGAAGCACATCGCTTTGCTATTACCGGTCATCGACAACGTCGCGCTAAAGCCCGTAAAACCTCAACTTTAGAAGATATTGTAGGGCTTGGGCCCAAGCGTCGGCAGAAGATCCTGCAACAATTTGGTGGGCTTCAAGAGGTCAAACGAGCCGGGGTAGAAGACCTGCAAAGAGTGGAAGGTATCAGTGCCGCGCTCGCACAGAAGATTTACGACTTGTTTCATCCAGACAATTAACCGCCTCATAGTGCTACCATAGGCGCTATCTATAGCTTGCAACGATATTATTATGCTGAATTTACCCAACCTTCTCAGTTTGCTTAGAGTCTTACTGATACCTGTATTGGTCGCTTTGTATTTTGCTCCAAGTCCCAACGCAACCATCTGGGCAACGGTGGTGTTTGTGCTGGCGGGCATTACCGATTGGCTCGATGGTTATCTGGCAAGGCGGATGAATCTTACCTCACCATTCGGGGCGTTTATTGATCCAGTCGCTGATAAATTAATTGTTGTCGTCGCGTTATTGTTGATTCTTTATAAGTCTCCGGTCTGGTTTATTCTGCTTCCTGTCATCGTTATCGTATTTCGTGAAATAACAATTTCCGCATTACGTGAATGGATGGCCGAAATTGGTGCTCGTCATGTGGTCCAGGTTTCCTCAGTCGGCAAGTGGAAAACCACCTTTCAAATGATCGCCATCGGCTGCTTAATTTTCTATAAACCGCTGTTTGGATTACCTGTTTTTGAGATTGGCGTAGCCTTGTTATATGTGGCAGCTTTGCTCACATTGACCTCAATGATCACCTACCTGAAAGCAGCCTTGCCAGTGTTGGTAGATAAGGGTTGACAGAAAATATTAAGTGCCTATAATGCACGTCTTCCTAAGCGGGAATAGCTCAGTGGTAGAGCACAACCTTGCCAAGGTTGGGGTCGCGAGTTCGAATCTCGTTTCCCGCTCCAAGAATAAAAAAAGCCGCGGTCAGTCCAAGTAACTACTGCGGCTTTTTAGTTTTGGATAGCTTAAGAAAGACATACCATGGCTGGGTGGCAGAGTGGTCATGCAGCGGACTGCAACTCCGTTAACGCCGGTTCGATTCCGACCCCAGCCTCCATTTACACTTCCAGAAACATCCTAAATCGTCCGTAAAACCAGTAATATCAACGGTTTTATGGATTGTCGTGTTCCCGCGTCGTCCAATAGCGTCTATGTACTTCCCACCATTTTTAGTGGTAACTTTGATGGGAACATTCAAAGTGCTGGTGGGAACAATGGCTTTAACAGACATGAAAATCCGAAATGCTAAACCTGAAGCTAAGCAATACAAGCTTTCAGCAGGACTTGGCCTTTATCTTGTTATTTCTCCCAAAGGTGGAAAGTGGTGGCGCATTCGTTATCGCTTTGGTGGGAAACAAAAAGAATTGTCTCTGGGAACATATCCCACAACTACCCTAAAATCTGCTGTCCTTAAACGCGATGAAATCAGAGCAATGGTTGCTGATGATATTGATCCAGCAGTCGAGCGAAAGACTGAAAAGCTATATAAACATGCTGCAAGTGAAAACAGCTTTAAAGCTGTAGCTGATGAATGGTTTACAAAATTCTCTAGTGAATGGTCTGAACAACATAAACAACGCACAATCGGCCGATTGCGAAATGATGTTTATCCATGGCTTGGTTCAAAAGTAATCAATACTGTAACCGCACCAGAATTATTAATGGTACTCCGTAGAATGGAAAGCAGGGGGGCTGTTGATAGTGCTCATCGTGTTCGCCAAATTTGTAGCCAGATCCTGCGTTATGCAATAGCCACCGGACGGGCTGAGCGTGATCCTGCAGCAGATTTAGTTGGTGCTTTACCTCCAGCCAAAAAAACTCACTTTGCATCTATTACCGAGCCTAAAGCTATTGGTGAATTAATGCGTGCGATTCAAGGCTATCAAGGCAGCTACATTACTGCATGTGCTCTGCGTTTAACGCCCTATGTATTCGTTCGACCGGGAGAACTTCGACAAGCCGAATGGAATGATATCGATCTAGAAAATGCTGAATGGCGTATCCCAGCCGAAAGAATGAAAATGAAAGTGTTGCACATCATCCCGTTATCAAAACAAGCATTAGCTATATTGGAGGATATAAAGCCACTTACGGGCAGGGGAAAATATGTTTTTCCAAGTAACCGAACTCTAACAAGGCCAATGAGCAACAACACCATCAATGCAAGCCTAAGAAGATTAGGTTATACAAAGGAAGAAATGACTGCTCACGGCTTTAGAAGTATGGCTTCCACAATTCTCAATGAGCAGGGCTGGAATCGTGATGCTATAGAACGACAACTTGCCCACAGTGAAAAAAATGGGGTGAGAGCAGCATATAACTACGCTCAATATTTGCCAGAACGAAAAGAAATGATGCAGGCATGGGCTGATTATCTTGATGGTTTAGCTCACGGCGCTGATGTAATCCCGATAAAGAGCGCCAAATCTTAAGCAAGCTAGATATCCGCAAAAATAAAACTGGAAGTTTTGATGTACTCAGATCATTTAGATAAGTTCATTCCCGAAGAATTTAATTTAGAAAAATATGAAGTGGCGGCAAATATGCCTCTGGAGTGTTGGCTGGTAAATTTGTCTATGCGTTTTCTAGGTTATATTTCCAGCAAAACTCCAATGGAAAGTTTTGATGATTCTCAAAAAGCTCTGATTAGAAATATTAATACTCAAAATATTCAATCTGGTGTGATAACCGATCAAAGAATAAATCAATTGCTAAATGAGCTAATCATGCACGATCAGTCTGAGTCCAGCTCAGTCGTAAAAGAAATAACCTATTTAGAGCTATTTTTACTTGCAGATAACCTTAAATCCCCTGAATTAGAAAAACTCTACATAGAAACCGAACTCTCAACTTTTTCAGTGCTAAATCAAGATAATGCTGGAAAGCTTAACGACTTTATTTCAACGTCTGATATTTATCCTGAGGATGAATTATCTTTCCTACAGGTTGATATGAATAATTCGGATAACGAAATTAAATCAGCATTTTCAGGATGGCTTCAACAGGAACGGGAAAAGCGAAAATCTGATAAGACTACTAACCGTAGAGAACACCAGATGAAAAACTTCAATACTGTAACTTTCAGAAAATGGCACGATGCGAGAGTCATTGCTTATTTGGATCTGATTACTTGGAATTGTCTTGAAGGTAATAAAGTTACCAGCAAAATACTGGGTGATATTTTGTTTCCTGAAACAAGTATCCGAGACACACGAGATACAACCGCGATGATTAATGACACGATTAAACCTTTGGCAAATAAATTAGCCGATAGAACAGTTCTTAAAAGAATGGCGAATGTCATTGCTGATAAAAATCGGCAAAAAATCACCTAGAAAACTTCCAAGGCATTTTTAACGGCCATTCTTGTCAAGTGATACCAGCTCAAAATTAAACGAACATCTCCCTGCATCTTTAACAAATCACAGGGAGATATTGATGTCTGAACAAATTCTAAAACTGCCAGAAGTCATAACGACGACGGGCCTTGCTCGCTCAACAATCTACAAACTGATCAGTGAGAATCGTTTTCCAAAACAAATCAAACTAACAAGCTTCTCTAGTGGGTGGCTCAAGTCAGAAATTAACCATTGGCTTGAAGAACGCATTGCAGCCTCTCGTAACATGGAGGCTATGTCATGAAACAACAGAAAAACTTCAAATTAACAGCTACACAACTTAATTATTTGCAATGGTTTAATGATGGTGACGGTGAGCAAACAAACGTCATCCTGATATGTGTCGATATTCGTGAAAAATTTGGGCATACAGTGCATTCCTCATGTCCACCGTTTAAAACCGACTTTAGAGCAATTCGCAAGTTATACAAAAAAGGTCTGGTGGAAGCTAACCACGTTAATGATTTTAGTATTGCATGGCAGGTCGTTACTATCAGTCAAAAAGGCCAGAAATTTTTGGAGGCCTACCATGACTGAAATACATCGTGATGATCGGCTTTTTGTCTATGATAAAACGGAGAAGCTTCCAGAGTTTTTTAAGAAAAAAATTATGGCGGAATATCACAAACGCTTAAAGAACCTAAGCCGACGAGAAGCAAACCTTTATCTCTTAAACATCAGTGAGCATATCGACTCATCTCTTATTAGCAGATTAAGTTTAAAAACCTTGGATGCTGACGAGGATGACTTAAATAAATTAGCTGAGGACGAGGCTCAAGAGTGCATCATGATTTGGCAGTCTTTAAGCAATGAATCACTCAAAAAGCCTTATAAGAGAATTTTAGGCTTTATGGCTTATCGTGGCATTCATCCATCTGGTCTTAAAGATGAGCCCAGCACATCAGATATGCTCTCTTTGATACGTCGTTCAATTAATAAAAGTTGGTGGCTATCTAATCTTCGTATAAGACAAAATCGTGATATTGAAACCGTTGCCAGAACGTTAAACTTTGTAAAGAAAAATGCTCAAATATATGCTTCTGATCTAAATGTCACTCGTCGTCGCTGGCAAAAGCAAAAACAACATGAGTTTCTGGAAAATATGTTAGCTACTAATGAAGAAGGGCAATCATTTTTGTTATCGGAACTTAAAGCAACCAGCGTCTCCAATCCTCGTATAAGAAAAGATGAAATGATGGTACGTTGCCGAGGATTTGAGGAATATGCCAAAACCAAAAAGCACACTGCTATTTTTATAACAATTACCTGTCCTTCTAAATACCACCGTGCCTATTCAACCAGTGGTGATCCAACTAAAAATTGGGATGGCAGCACTCCGATTGATGCACAACAATACTTGAAAACAACCTTTTCCAGAATTCGTGCTGAATTGGATCGCCAAGGTATTCGCGCTTACGGTTTTAGAGTTGCCGAGCCACATCATGACGGCACACCTCATTGGCATCTGCTGTTATTTCTTAAAGGCTCAGATGAACAACCGGTTAAGGATATTTTCACACACTACGCTTTTGAAGAGGATGGAGATGAAGAGGGTGCTGATAAGCATCGTATAACCATTGTGAAAATTGACCCGAACAAAGGTAGTGCAACGGGCTATATCGCTAAATACATTTCAAAAAACATTGATGGTGAAAACCTAGATGTTGGAATTTACGGTGAAAATCCTACTGTTGCTGCCAGACGAATTGAAACGTGGGCCTCTGTATGGGGTATCAGGCAGTTTCAGCAAATTGGTGGCGCTGGGGTAAGTATTTGGAGAGAACTACGCCGCATGGATCCTCTGGACGATCCTGAGTCGATTATCGAGTTAGCCCGAAAAGCTGCTGATGATTCGAAATGGGATGAATATCTTAAAGCGATGGGTGGTGATGACTGCTCACGAAAAGACCGCCCCATCAAGCTCGTGTATAAAGATTCTGTAGATATCTCAACGGGAGTGCTTAAAGAGAATCAATACGGTGAAATCAAAGCACAGAGTATATATGGGCTAGAGCATGCTAATGTCAGAATTAACACTCGTCCTCACACATGGGAAATTTCACGGGCTAGCTAACTAGCCCGCTTTTACTTGGAGTTCTGTCAATAACTGTACGCACTTAGTAATTATTTTAGATACAAGGTGAATATCTGTTGTTTTATTTCTGCCCTCAGAGTCGCTTCACTCTCAATTTGTGATATTTCATTCTCAATTTGTTCTGCTCTCTGAATTATTTGTTGTTGAACCTTTAAAGGAGGAAGAGGAACATCGATTGCTGAAAGCATTGTTTGGTTAACGCTTTTGATATTTGCTCCCTTAGGATCAGTTGTGATTTTGTTTCTTACTGAGTCTGTTCTTAAGCAGTAGCATAAATACTTGGAATTAATTTTATCTGAATTAGCACGCACTCTAATCGTAAAGCCTGAGTAAGAAGTTACTCTGTTGAGCTGTTTTATATAAATAAACCTACCAACAAGATTTGCGGAACCATTTGACCTTACCACCAAGATATCGCCAGCTTCTAGCTTATAGCTCTCTGATAGAGCACCGTCTATTCTGACCTGAACGAGCTTTTCAAGATCAGGTGAAAAATCTTCTAGAAAATCCTTAACACCAACAATTGTTACAGATTCTCCCATGCTTTTTTCACTGTAGTTAAGTCCATTTTTAAAACTTGCGAGTTTTCCTAACTTTTCAGTTGGGTGACTCAAGTCTAAAAATAACCTGTCAAGGTTCGAATTTAGATCAAATAACTTTTCTCTATCCGCTTTTTCTTTTTTATCTAACGCTTCTATTTCTTGGATGATTTTTTTCTGAACATCTTTGGGGGGAAGGGGGATTTTGAGATTATTTAAATTTGTTGAATTTAGACCGCCTTGAGCTTGGCCTGTAATATTGGATTTTAATAAAGATTGACCAATTGAAGAGTAAAGAAAATGAAACAAATAGAGTTGCTCGATCTTTTCATTGGCTCTCAATAAAAATACGTGCTCGTTTATCATCGCTTTATCAAAAGGCATAGGTTTTGGCATTAATGCCACTTTTCCTGTTAAAGCACCATCTTTACAAATTAATATTTCACTGCCTTTTAAAATTCCTCTTGTACATTTCTCATAGAAAGATTTTGGAACATACTTTAATGAATCAGTGATTACTTCGCCATTTGTACCGACATGCTCTCCGCCTAAACTTGGTATACCAGTCTTGAAACTACCAACTCCACCCTTAGGACGCGAGCCACTTTCTAAATCAATTAAAAGTTTTGATAGACGTTCGGTGTCATATTTAGTCTGAAACCTTACTTTTTTTTTAACACCTAATGAAATTTCTTTTGTAAAAGTAACGCTTTTAAAATCAATAAGTTCGCTTAAGTCAAATTTGGTTAGGTTGTTCTGAAGAGATTCAGAAATTTCTCTATTTTCACCTAAAAAGGAGCTATAAACGTAACTGTTGGCTTTTTCTTCATCTAGATGGTTGTCGTCATTGTAGAGCTTGGTTGTAAGCTTGCCGTCTTGGTCGCGGTACATTTTAATGCCTTCATGTCCACGTCTGTTACTAAACTCATACCCAATAAAATCTTTTTCGGCTTGTTTTTCACCTACTTTTATCAACACCAACTGCTCAGGCTTTGCCAAAAAGAAATAGAGCATTCTTTCTTGCTCTTTCGCAAAGACTTTGCAATAAAACAGTTTATCCAGTTCAATCTGTTTCTGCTCAGAGGTTTTGTCGTTAAAGATTTTTTTCTTTTTTAGGTTTTTAACTTCGGTTAAACCGTTAAACCACGCTTGGTAATCCGTAAAAAGTTCAGTTTTGCTAAAAGCTTCAGTCGGCTTTTTGTTTACTAAGCTAATGTAGTCTCCCAGGGTAATATCTTCAAAAACTTCATCTACGTATTTAGAAAAGGCTTTTTCAATGCCGTTGACATTTGCTTCCTTTGGTCTTTCAAAAAAGTTTTTTATACTTGATTCAATCTTTTTCCAATCGTTGTTGTTTTTCCTTTCTAAAAACAGGGAAACAGTATTTGTTCCTGTAGCCATGAAGGTATTTGAACCAAACTCTGCGATGGCCTTGATTGTGAAGTACTTTAAAATAATTTCTCGGGCATCTGTATAGATACCTGAATTACTGAGAATGGAACTCGGTAAAATGATTCCTGCCCAACCACCCGGTTTTAATAGTTGTTTTGCACGCTCGATGAACAAACATTCAATTTCTGAGCTGTCGTCAGTCAGTCTGTTAAAAAGGTCAAAAGACTCTTCACCATTTTTAAGAGTATTTTTAAAAGCTGAAACAGAATAAGGCGGATTGGCAACTAATACATCAAAAATGCCATTGTCTTTGGCGTCGTCTTTACTTACCTCTTTAAGTTTACCTTTATAGTCAGTGCTTTTTTGAAAGTGATCTAATCCATCGGCATGAATCACATTAGCTAATCCATCACCATTAAGAAAGCAACTCACTTTGGCGGTTTTTACCAATCGATAATCTGCTTCTATGCCATACACATAATCATAAGCCCAATCAAACGGATTTATTTTCCAACTGCTTAAACTCCGCTTTACAGAGGGTCTTTGCTTGGACTCATCGATGCCATTAATAATGTTTTGCACTTCATCCATTGACTCAGTAAGGAAGTGACCACTTCCAGCTGCATAATCAATAATGTAGGGGAGAAAGTGTTTTTCATCATTTTCAATATTTTGTTTTATGAGTTCACGAAGAGGCAGTGACGAAATAATGAATTTAGCAATGGGAACAGGCGTAAAAAACTGTCCTGCTTCTTGCTTGATACCTGTACTTAAAAGTAACTCGAAGAAATCGCCTAAAAATTGTTGTTTGTGTCCATAACGGATTTGATAAGGTTGAAGTAACTCGACTACTTCACGCACTACAACTGCATTCTCTTCAAAAGACTTTGAGTCAAACACTTCTTTGAAGGCAAATTCGTTGTTCTTATGTAAACGAACACGAGTAAACATTTCACGAATTTGATCTCTAACGGTAGAATCAAGTGCATACAGCTTTTCTTCTACTTGCTCGTCATTGTAGTCGGTTACTTCTTTGGTTAAATATTCTTTCATTCCTTGTTTGTAAAGGTCTGAAAGGCGTTTTTGCAAGTCTTCGTTGGTATCACTTTCTAACCATTGGAATTTTAGCTCTTCGTCTGGCTTACGGTCTTCGTCAACAATTTTGCAGAGAAATAAGTTGAAAATTTTATTGAATGCATTGGGCTTATCAGACACGACATTGTGACGAAGAATTTCAGCAAATTGATTGTAAATGCGTCCGCTATCTTCTGCCGTGAGTTCTTTTAATCTACTCCGCCTAAGTGACTTGATTTCAACGTCGTATGCGTTCGCCCATTCTTCAAAGATTCCATTGTCTTTAAAGTTCTTGTTCCAATGGTCAAAGATTTCCTTTTGATTGTCCAGCTCTTTCCAGGCTTCATCAACTTTTACAATATCGTTAGTAAACTCAACTTCGTTCTCAATTATCCTTGAAGCATATAAGCATAGGTACTGGGCTGCTTTGTCTTGTTGAAAGTAAGAGAATAATTGACCTCCATCGCGCTGCATTTTTTTCTTTTCTTTATCATATTCCTCACCCCAAGTTTTACATTCAATCATAAGATAGGCTTTGCCATCATTGTCAAACACTAAAACATCAAGCTTTCCTTTTTCTTTTCTGCCCATTGGCCATTTGTGTTCTAAGGATAAGTTCTGAGTTGGATAGCCTTTTACGAGAAGTTTGTCTACACAATCCAATACTACAAAGTTCTCAGTGCTTTCAAAATTAGATGTCGTCAAATCACCCAATTTTATTTTGTTGCCATAATCAATTTTTTCTTCGTCGAAATCTACTTTCAGTACGTAGTTATCGTTGCTGGGATAATTTTTATAGTAGATATCCTTATCCCCATCAAACCGAGTAAATCCAAGGGCATTTAAAAGTGTTTTTATTTCCGACGTTTTGATTTTCATTATTTTTTTATGTTAGTAAATATAATAGTTAGTCTGTCATGTAAATCGACATTTACGCATTGATGTAAAACTCAACCTGATAGAGTAATCTAATGATGTTGACTAGTCCATTGAGTGCATAAGTGCATAACCATCTATGATTAGCAAAAATGTTTGGGGCTTAATAAGAATTATTTATGGGGCACTATGGGGGCAACACTGAATTGTTGAACTAAGAAAATCTTTTATAACAAAGGTCTATAGTCACTATTAGAGCGATCGCCGCCAGATCAACATATAGATACTATATGTTCGAATTAAACGATGTAGTGATATATAAGAAATTAATTTGGTGGTAACTTTGGTGGTAATATTTTTTATATTATAAAAAATAACCAATAAAAACAACGCTATATGCATTCTGTTCGATAGTGACCCCACCTCCATTTTGAAACACCATAAAAATAATACCTAAGCGCTTATGGCGCTTTTTTTATGTCTGCTGTTTTGTGATTTTCCAAATTCAAAAATATTAGCCCTAAGCCATATAGGGTTTAGCAAGTAAGCAATGCCGATTCTTGCTAATGAAGAACAGGAATACAGGACTAAAATCACAAGCTCTACAATTATTTAATTTGGAGTTTGTATGCGATTTTACTTATTGCTTCCTTTAGCCGTTAGTTTCCTTCCGATGGTTGCCATAGCAGATGACTGTGAAGTTTCAATCAGTGCTGGAGATAGTATGTCCTTTAATACCCGAACTATGGATATTCCGATGAGTTGTGAACAGTTCACGGTAAACTTTGAACACACAGGACGTTTACCGAAAGGCGGAATGGGTCATAACTGGGTAATGACTCAAAGTTCAGATGTTCAAGAAGTAGTTAAAGCAGGAACAGCTGCGGGTCTTGCAAATAATTATCTTCCTGCAGATGACAGCCGGGTTGTCGCTGCGACTCCAATGCTTGGCGGAGGTGAAAAGGCTTCAGTCACATTTGAGACCAGCTCATTGAATGCTAACAGCTCTTATACTTTCTTTTGCTCATTCCCAGGACATTCAGCGATGATGCGTGGCAGTGTTAATTTGGTGGAATAAAATTTCATAGAAAGGTTGGCGATAAGTCGTCAACCTTTTTTCTTATAGATAGAAGCTATTTTTTGGTCACAATCGGGATATTTTTAAACGAGTGTTTGTGGCTTAAATCTATTTTCATTGAAAGCACTCCGGATGAGCATTTATCAAGACATGCGCCACACCGTGTGCAATCACCGGATACAACTGTATTACCCTTAAGTGACACAACTGGAACCAATACATGTGGCTCTGGGCATACTTTCATACATGCCGAGCATGAAGAACCTGCACAAGATTCAGCTCTGTTAACGGTTACACGTAAACGTCCAAAATGTCCGAGAAATCCGTAAAAAGCCCCAACTGGACAAAGATGTCCACACCAGCCTCTACGGCTTACTAGTAGATCGAAAAAAAACAAAGCCAATAAAAACATCGAGCCTGCCATTGATGCCCACATCAATTCGCGCTGCAGTAAGGTGATTGGATTAATTATTTCCCAAGCGAGGGTAGCTGCAGAAAAAGAAAGCAGTAAAGCTAAGAATAAAATGGCTTTTCTCAACTCTTTCGAAATGGATAAGTTACTTTTTAGGTTTAAGCGTTGACGTAACCAATAGGCAGCGTCTGTCAGCATGTTTATGGGACATACCCAACTACAGTATATCCGTCCACCAAAAATGGCGTAAAACACTGCTAGGATTAATGCTCCAAACAAAGCTGGGGCGGCGAGTGATGAGCCCGCTAAAAATGATTGCAACAAGATAAAGGGATCGGTCAGAGGAATTTTGTCAAACCATTCACTGGAGGATAAGTTGCCAGTAGCAATATTTCCAATAAACGGAAGTTGGTATAAAAAAGCCAACAGAATAAAAAGCTGCACGGTACGCCGTGTAAGCAACCATCGCTTACTATAAATGCCAGCACATATAAATCTGATGGTTTTAATCATACTTTATCGCGACCAGCAGTATTTCTGCCTGGACGTCCTAAACCAAGTTTGCGTGGTAAAACACGTATTGCTGTTTCTGACAGCACACAGTGTTTTTCACAGGTACCACATCCTGTGCACTTATCCGAGTGAACCGTCGGAATTAGTAATATACCCTTGGTATTTTGCATAGGTTCAAGTGTTATTGCTTCATCACGAATCGGGCATACTCGCCAGCAGATACTACAAGACATCCCTTTATAGTTAAGGCATGTTTCATGCCCAACAAGCACTGCTACCCCCATATCGGCTTTACGAATATCTGTTAATAAAGGATCAAGCGCACCAGTCGGGCAAGCTCGGGCACATGGAATATCCGGACACATTCTGCAGGGATCTTCTCTAGCCACAAAAAAAGGTGTACCAACGGGAGCAACATCTGTCCAACTTGCTAATTTAAGAATATCGTAAGGGCAATCTTCTACGCATAAACCACAGCGAATACAGGTTGAGTCAAACGCTGGTTCGGGTAAGGCGCCAGGTGGACGTATAATTTCAGCAGATATAGCTGGTCGGGAACGTAACATCGCATGTCCTGCCAACGTGCCGACAACAGCAACGCCAAAACGTCGGAATATCTGTTTAAATGCTGTTCTTCTCTCGGGTTCAGCGTTGTCGGGATTAAGTTCGGTTTTATTTCTCATCTCCCACCTCTATTGCTTAAGCACGCCTTTTAATCTATCGATTCAGAAATAAGCAACTTGGCGTGAATGACCGGGTGGATCCAGCAGCGCAGAGTAAACTCACCAGATTCTGGCACTTTCCACCTTACTGAAACTCCAGGTGTTTGCACATAAAGCTTTTCATCTATGTTGATGATAGTTTCATCAGGTGTTTCGATGTAAACGCTATGAGAAATATCTGATTGATTAATGATTTCTATGATGTCGCCTGGAGATGCTTTGTAAACATCGAATTCAAAATCGTGATGCAGTAAATAGACTTTATGAATTTTGGTATCGGCTTCTTTTTGGATCTCAGCATGAAGCTGCATCGAGTAAACACATGTTATAAAGCTTGCTGAAATAAGTATGCTCAAGACTAATCTATTGACCATATGGGAAAATATTTTGTTGATACGTTCTATTGAGAAAATTTTCATTTTGTTTTCATGTGGTTAATTAAAGTTGTCGTGATTGTCATTCAGGAATATCAGGAAATTTAATGCCGAGTACCGGGCCCGTAAGTGAATTGATGAAAGCGATAAGATCATCGCGCTCGGTTTCAGTCAGCTTAAAAGGCTTCATTTCTGGAGATAGGCTTTCTCGTTGGATTCCGCCTTTTTCGTAATGCTTTATTACTTCTTCCAGTGTGTTCATTGATGCATCATGCATAAACGGACCATTTTCAGGTAAATCACGAAGTGAAGGTGTTTTGAATGCATGTTGCATAATGATTATTTGAGGCGGGACCAATGCACCTTTACCGAGGTCATTACTATTAAGACCAATGTCATGAAAACTGTCATCGGTGAATCGCCACGATGCGTGACAGGCTACACATTTTGCTTTTTCGTTAAATAGTGCAAAACCTCGTTTAACACTTTCACTAACTGCATATTCGTCACCCTCTACCCATCTATCAAACGCGGATGGCGCAGAAACTAGGGTCCGCTGGAAGCTGGCCAACGCTTCACTAATACGTTGCTGATTGATGACTTCATCACCAAAAGCGGCTTTAAATAATGGGTAATATCCTTCGACATCCTCCAGGCGAGTGGTCAGCTCTGACATGTCGTAATTCATTTCATGTTGAGTTGTTATTGGTAAAACGGCTTGCGACTCCAGTGTGTCAGCACGTCCATCCCACATTAATGAGGTAAGCCATGCGCTGTTTAAAACAGAGGGGGTTCGTCGCGGATTCAAAAGACTTTCAGAACCAAGTGGAATCTTGCGCCCATCACTCCAACGTTTATCTGGGGCATGACATGTGGCACATGACATTTCCTGGTTTCGGGAAAGGCGAGGATCAAAAAACAGGGTTTTTCCGAGCGCCGCCTTTTCCACCGTAAGTGGGTTGGTATATGGCGCCGGAATTCCCTCTGGACGCTTGAAGGCTTCCAGTTCAGAGGCAAAAGAGTCAGCAGCCTGAATTGCCAGGACAACTGATAAAAATACAAACAGGCTGCTGATTCTCATGCTAGGTGATACCTATCTAACTCAGCTCGCCTTACCAACTACTGGCGAGATTGTGCAGTGATAGGTCATAGCGTCATTATCAGCACCAAAACACCATACGATGTCGTTGGAGAACTCAGGACGATAAACTGGCAGTTCACCTTCCGTATTAAGGCAATTACAACGTCCACAAGTCTGTTTACCACAGCAATCGCGATAAGCAATCAGATAAGTCTGCTGATCACCTGGGTTATAACAGCTAGCAACCCAAGAGCTGGGTGATAGTTCGGTGCCTGGAGGACATGATGTTAATGTACCACCACAGCAATCACAGAGATTGCCGTCGATAGAACAGTGACGCCAATAATCACAAGCTTGAGTATCCTGATCCTGAGGTTGGAATCCGCCACGGTCCATCGTGCCTGTCGTCGTCGCATTAGCTTCTTTCATACGGCCACGACGATCTACCGGTAGCAAAGGAAGGAGACCTGCACCGACAATAAATCCACCGAGTTTTCCAATAAAGCCACGACGGCCAGTTTTACTGGCAGTGCTTCTGGCCATCTTTTCGATAGTAGAGTCAAAACCTTTATTTTTTTTCATTTCTATTCTCTCCGTTAGTACTTATAACTAATGATTCACCGATTAATGTACGTGCGTTTCTTTGCCTAACCCTGCTGCTGGAACCGCAGTGCCTTCTTTCATAAAGCTTTGCAATGACGAATGACCCAAGCGAATAACTTCGAAAAGGCTTTCAACATGTTCACGGGTATTACACAAACCTTTAGACTGAATTACACCATCTTGGTCGAGTAGAACGCCGTAAGGAACTTTAGAAACCTGGTAACGCATACCAATTTCTGCTGACACGACATACCGCTCGCCTTGAAGTGGATGATTTTGCAGAAATTCGCGGTGCTCAGCCTGTGTACCGTCACTGATTAAAATGACATCAGTTCCTTCAGCAGCAGCAACAGAGCGGATTATTGGCAATAATTTTGCACATACTGGACAAGAAGGGCCGGTGAACATTAATAAGCTTGGACGCCCAGCGGTGATAGCACGACCCACTAACAATGGTTTCTCATCAATGGTTGTTACGTTAAAGACAGGAGATTTTTCACCAATATCAGGACCATGATCGATCATCATGCGCCTAATGGAGCTGAACGTTCATGTAGCAGCCCGATCTGACGAATGACACCAAGCATAAGTGCGGCTAGTGCCAAAAAAGCTCCCCAAAGAAGAACATTTGATGCAATAAGAAATTCAAAATTCATGTCAGTTTTTCCTTTAATAAGGTCTAAAGTTTGTTAGAACGAGTGGCAGGTAGCCCAACGATTACGTCGGCTGCCAGGTAAAGTAAGGTCAGCATGACTGCCGCTGCGAGCCCCATAACCCATGATGCAATTGAAACACTAGTAAACTGCACAGGGACTAAAGCTGCATAAAGACTGACTCCCGCCAGACTCAGAGCCCTTAGTACATGGAACATCCCTATTCGACTAACGCTGGTAGGACGGCGAACACAACCACAATCAATATGAGTTCTACCGCGGCCTACATTGATGGCGATTGCAACTGCAAACATAATAAAAAGACCCGTTGCTACCCATGCTGCCAACTCTCGAACTGGTGTCATTTGTAGTGCTATCGCACATGCCAGTTCAATCAGAGGCAGTAATCTTGCAAACGGCGTTACCATGAAAGATGGCAACAAACGATAATTGGTTACAACACCCTGAAATTCGTCAGGGTGTCGTAACTTAGGAATAGCTGCTGCAGCTAGTACAAGTCCCAGAAAAAGGGAGGCCAGTACTGCTACAGAAGCATCATTAATTACCCAGTTCATAATTTCCTCACTTTATTCTGGTAAGTAAATCATTACAGGTGCTCTTCCGAGCTCATCGATCTGACCGAGTTGTTTACCGGTGATTGCATCGAAGGTATAGAGAGATTGGTCTCCAGGTGAAGATGCAAATAGGTAAGGCTCAGCATCCTGGCTTACGCCGATACCATTGATTTCATGGCCCATATCGATGCGACGCAACTGTTTTCCGGTGGTAGCATCGATTACAAATACAAATCGGCTTGTTAGCTTGTGTGTCCATTTTTCACGTTGATCGGCTAACAAATAGATTTCGTTCCGATCATTGTGGAAGCTGACAGGTTGCCAACCACCCGGAGCCCATTTATCAGCTTTCTGTTCCTCAGTGAACGCATCAAACGGTTCAATAAATTCTGCACCTGAAGCTGATAGCTTGGCTTGGAAAATACGGCCTCCAGTACTTGGCCAGATAAGACGACCAGTTTTTATAGAGTAGGATGGGTTATTAAACAGATAGTCTTCTTCACCATGGAAAACTTTGGTGTTTTTCTGCTGCGTATTGCCTTCATTGTCGTAACTTACTTCAAGTAATGAACCATCACGACAATGCATGAAAAACTTTTGATCTGGTACCGGGAAAAGGTGATAACAGTCTGGCATTGGCATCATCTTTACAAAGGACTCTTTCTCAAGATCGACGAGACCAACTGCCGGTGAAGGTGAAAATTGCTGAAACAATATATGCTTATCATCTGCACTCAGACTCGCCATGCGTTGCATTACTTGTGTTAAGAAGCGACCTTCTGGGATATCAATATCTGCGATTGGCTTGTGCGTTCTGGAATCAATGATTTCGATATAGTCATCCCGTGTACCCCGAGCAACACGTGAATACATGGTGCTGGCTATGGCCATGAAGTTACCGTTATCACCCAACATCATATGGGGTAGCTTTCCTGCATCAGTCATGCCCAGCAGTTTGTTGTTATTACCATCAATAGTGTAATAAGTTGATGTCATGTGAAATGCACCTGCATCAAGCACATAAACACGTTTAGCATCACTAGGTGGTGCATCAAGAATTACTGGTGTATCCATCAGGTCCAAAGTTGCCTCAGAACCAAGTTGCTGTGGTACGCCGCCCGCAATTACAGCTTGAGTTCCACCGACAAACATCGCAGTCATAGCCATAGAGGCTGCTAAGCGTTTGATTTGTTTTGGATATCCAGTTTTACCGTCATTAAATTTTATGGTCATATCTCTCCTCCAACCATTGTTATTAAAATTTTCCACACTTCTCTAACAAGATTCATTCGGCTCTTAAAGAAGCAGAAGCATCAATGCTGCTGATCCAATCGAAAGCAGAAGGAATCCATCTATTTCAACAGCACGTTCCTGCCAGCGTGCCAACCATGCTTGAACTGATTGATTACTGATCGGTAGGAAGTTAACGGCAACTGGTAAACAGCGTCCGATGTTGAATATGGCAATAACGGCAATTGCCGTTATAACGTTGCCGCTAAGTAAGGCAACGCCGGTAACGATGTATAGAATCGGTGTTTGTACGTAGGTCAGATAGTTCATACCCAGTGCATAGCCGTATAAAAGACCGATAGTTGATGAACGAAAACGGAATCTCGCATCATGTGGGACTTGTGCACGACGTTGTGGGTAAGGCATTTTCATGAAACCGAGCTGATGAGCACCGTACCCCAGAGCAAGCAATGCCATGCCACCAGCCATGTACGAAAATGGCAATTTACTGAATAAAGCCCAGCCGATTAATCCCAGCATGCCACCTAACATTAAGGCGCCAAGAGCATATCCCAACGCATGGGTCATAAAAGTAGGGCTCCAGCGCATTACTGAAGCTAAAGAGTATTTACCAGCAGGTCTTAGCAGGCTAAGGCTTGAGTAACCACATGGTGACCAGGTGGACAGAAAGCCACCAACAAGTGCGAGTACGATAAACATCCACTGCAAAGCGCCGGTGGCTAAACCTTGAGTGCTTAACATGGCGCCGCCCGCCACACCTGATGTAACGGCAAATAACATTGTCGATAAACGTGTTTTGCTTGAGCTCGGTTTAGAAAAATCTATTGCATCAGGGACTGATGCAACCGTTGCATTAATATGGGATGGCTGATGAAATGCTTCAGCACCAAGATCCAATTTCATTTCTCCTCCTATGGCCATAACTGACCTATCGTTGTTGTAAAATTGCAACGACTTAACTATAGCGAGTTAAAATTTTCTGCCGTAGCAATAATCGGCATGAGAGCGAGAATTTTTTCCCGATTTGATGGGGTGTTGCCGATTCTTGCTATTCAGGAGCACAAACAGCAGTTTTGTGGCTTTGAAATTGGGCGATGACGAGTAAACGGTTTTGAAGGTTTATTAAAAACAATAGGATAGTGATGGGTTTCATTTTTGGCAGAGTGGAAAATCCATATTCATTACAGAATTTCTTTTATTGATTAGTTGGGGTTCGGGAAAAAATGCCTGAAAAAGGTATCCCGGAGGTAGGTGACTGTTTCCACCCTCTCGTAATAAATTGAGAGAGTGGATTCAGAGTTTAGTCAGACGTTCAAAAGGATTTTTAATGCCACTAGCAACAACTACAATTACATTGATTTGGAAATGCTGAAGATAAAACGACTATCTGCATATTTGCTTCCATACAAATCTTTAGCATTGCTGTTTGTATTGGAGTAACTCAAGTTCAATTCAAAACCAGCAAAGTCTTTGGATAAGCCAACCAGGTAATTTGTTGCGCTGTCAGGATTCCCACTACCAAAGACATCACGGTCATAGTCGTAATAACCTAACCCCAACCCCAAATTGATGCCCTCAGGCAATGGGTAGTTTACCCCCAGGTTATAGTAAGTTCCCTTTTCCCCGCTGCCATATACGTCGCCAGAGTGTGAGATGCCAAGTGAAAAATAATGGTAGCTCAGTGACCCATAAACTTCGTTCCAATTTCCACCATCAGTCCCTGGATAAATATAACGAAGCACACCCACGTCATATGCAATGCCATTATTATGGAACTCACCTGCGTAACCGGCGTATATATCCATTTCAAGATGAGCATCATCATCGTTAATCATAAAATCGACATTTGATGCCCAGGTGCCTGCATAAAAACCACTGATGTGTGAATAATCAACACTACCAGAAATCGCAGGCTTATTATCCGATTGAGAGTAACCCCGCCAGACGTAATCACTTGATAGTGCTATAGAAGCGCTTGTTGAATGTTGACCATTCTCACTTTCCCAGGCTAAAGCATTTTGAGATAAGAGGAGTATTGTAGTACTGAACAAAATAATTGATTTCTTCATTGAAAGATCCCTAAGTTGTATGTCATTCAAATAATGTGATCTGCCTTTTTCAGGTCAATTTCTCTGACTTTCTTTATAAAAAACTGGCTGCAGTAAATAGTCATGATTAATTAAAAAAGGTGCTTCGAATATACGTATCAAAATAAAAATCAATTAGTAAATTCTGGCAACAAGTAACTTGTTACAGAGTTCAATTGATATGGAAATGCATTAACTACTGAATAGATGAAACTAGGAGTATGATTCAACGAATAGTCGCTATGACAAGCAAAAAATGTCTTTTAAGTCATGGGTTAACAAGAGGCTATGCAACTTTAACAAACTCCTAATGTGAGATTACTCATACCATTTTGAGGGTGTTGCCGATTATTGCTATCTATCCCCCTACTATTTGCCTAGAGTTGTGTCAACAGTCTGAAACTCCATAAATCAAACAGGCACAAAAATAAGGAGGGAAGACGTTTTTTTCGATAAGGCATATTTTAAATGCCGGACCATGATGTCCACGAAAAACCAAGCGAGGAGAGAGCACAATGAATTTTAGAGAAGCGCTTTTAAATAGCAGTCCTGTGGGCAAAGGGAAAATGCATTTGGTTGAGCGAACTTCACGAGATGTACTGGAACAAGCAGAAGCATTGCCTTTTTGGTCGCAGGATTATACCCAATTAGACAGAGGTTCCTTTACAGGATCAATTACGAGCGTCACTGGTCGA
>NZ_SSXS01000008.1:0-35150 GCF_004832235.1 Methylophaga sp. SB9B | reverse complement strand
AATGCATTTGGTTGAGCGAACTTCACGAGATGTACTGGAACAAGCAGAAGCATTGCCTTTTTGGTCGCAGGATTATACCCAATTAGACAGAGGTTCCTTTACAGGATCAATTACGAGCGTCACTGGTCGAAATATGCAGATATTTCGAGAGAGTATGAATCGTGCCGTGGATCAGATCGCCAGTGCCCCAGAAGATACTTATGTCATCGGATTACCAACAATCATTGAGGGTAATGCATCTTGGGGTGGGGAACAGGTTAAGGCTGATTCATTGATTACGTTGGATAAGAATGCTGAGCTTCTTTTCAGGACTTCTCATTTTTCGGAAATCACTGCCGCGGTTATTTCTGCTCAACATCTTGAGGAATACGCCGGTCAGGTCGAAGGCATAAACTTAAGAAAGCTCATGGATAATGTCAATCCAGTTGAAATTATCCCAACTGATGTTGCTCATAGATTATTGGCTGCTTTGAACAGTAGTACTAACTATATTTCTAAAAGTGGTGGTAACCCCAATATCCAACACATCTTGCGTCATTTTGAGGATAACTTGTTGGACACTTGTCTTCAGGCTCTGCTTCATGCCAGTGATGGTCAGGAAAGACATTATGATCAACGTATTCATCGCTATATTGTTAATCGGGTACGTGAGTTAACTTTATCTATTGATGGTGATTGCCTAACCATAGGCGAAATCTGTATCAATTTATGCATAAGCCGCCGTACTTTGAATCACGCGTTTTCACGTGTTCTGGGAATAACTCCGGTTGAGTATATGCGTAATCTTCGCTTACATCGTGTTCGTTCTGAACTGCAATCATTCCCTTATGAAACCACTATTGCCAACGTGGCAGCAAAGTGGGGTTTTTGGCATATGAGTCTATTTTCTCGTTATTACAGAGAACTATTTGGGGAATGCCCAAGTGAAACTTTGCAGTATTCGAAAGCACTATTTAAATGAAGCATTACCACCAGAAATGATTCCGTAATTTTCTAGTGATTAGAATTTTTAATAAATTAATAAAACCTTGGTGGTTGAAATTGTTGCCAAGCTAAATAAATAGGGGTGAGAAATGGGTGCATTTAGTATCTGGCAATTGATTGTCGTGTTGGTAATTGTCGTTTTAGTTTTTGGGACAAAAAAACTACGTAATTTTGGAGGGGACCTTGGAGGGGCTGTTAAGGGTTTCAAGGATGCTATTAATGCGGAAAAGCCCACTGCAACATTAGACAGCACCGAGATAACTCAAAATATGGATAGCAAAGTTACTCACAAAGAAAATCAGTAAGTTAGGGATAGGTGTATTTAACTAATGTTTAATATTGCTTTCCCAGAATTGCTTGTTATTGGCGTTGTAGCATTAATAGTTATCGGCCCGATAAGCTTCCTAAAGTGGCTCGAACAGCAGGTTTACTTCTGGGGCGCATGCAGCGATTCACTTCCAGTATAAAGTCTGAAATTGACAAGGAACTCAAGTCTGAAGATTTGAAGCAATTACAAAGGGAATTACGAAACCATGACTTAGGATTAAGTGAGGAACTACGCCAGGGTATGCAGCCAGTTCAATCGGTTATTCATCAAAACACAGAGACGATGAAACCTGACATTGAACCAAAAGACGATTTTGACTCCCCGATCACACCGTTAAACAACACTAGCGATATAGATTCAGAGCCTATGAAGAGGAGTTTATCTAATTGACGACTCAAAATAATCTCTTCTCACACTTAGTAGAGATGCGTGATCGCTTATTACGCATCGTTATTGGTATATTGTTGATTAGTTTTGCTTTGTTTCCTTTTGCGAATGAAATTTATCACATTCTGGCAACCCCATTGTTGAACAGCCTTCCCGTGGGAGGCCAGATGATAGCAACGGAAGTTACAACCCCATTTTTTGTACCTATGAAAATGGTGTTGCTTGTTGCTTTTTTGTTAGCGTCTCCACATACGCTTTATCAAGTATGGGCTTTCATTGCGCCCGGTCTATACAATAATGAGCGACGTTTGATTGCCCCACTGGTTATTTCAAGTGTATTACTACTCATAAGCGGAATGGCTTTTGCGTATTTTCTGGTATTTCCCGTTGTCTTTGGATTTATTACAAGTACTGCACCAGAGGGTGTTGCAGTAATGACGGATATTAGTAAATATCTAGACTTCGCAATTAGCTTATTTATCGCATTTGGTCTGGCTTTTGAAACACCAGTTGTGGTGGTTTTATTAGTCAAAGCTGGTGTGGTGAGTATAGAGGCACTGCGAAATGCTAGATCTTACGTTATTGTTGGAGCCTTTGCTTTAGGTGCCGTAGTGACTCCTCCCGATGTGATTTCTCAGTTTATGTTGGCAATACCGATGTGGTTGTTATACGAAGTGGGAATTTTAGTGGCGAGTATTTCAAAAAACAAAGTCCAAATTAGAGCCAAACAACTCTGATAGTAAGCGAGCTTTTAATAATAAATTAGGTTCCTAATCTAAAAAAAGCCCGACACTATAACTAGTGCCGGGCCAAATTATGAAGCTGCTGTTAAATCAAATTACAAACTAAACACACTCAACACACCACCCAACGATGTCCAGTTAGAGAGTGACCTGTATGCACCAACGGCGCCTAAACCATCGCTGTCATTCTCAAGATTGTTGGTCATACCGATACCGGCCCAACCACCAATGCCTGACAAGATAGAGATGTATTGTTTACCGTTATGTTTGTAGGAATTGACGTTGCCGACAATGCCTGACGCGGTTTTAAAGCGCCAAAGTTCACGACCATTATGAGCGTCAAGCGCTTTGATATAGCCTTCTAAGGTGCCGTAGAAAACAACATCACCAGCGGTAACCATTGCACCTGACCAAACTGAGAACCGTTCAGGATTGGACCAGACGATTTTGCCTTCGCGGGCATCCCAGGCAATAAAGTTACCCATATTGTCTTTGGTCGCTGGATACATGTTTACTTCTGCACCAACATACGGCTGACCAGCCACAAACTCAACTTCAAATGGTTCCAGATCCATACAGATATGGTTGGTTGGAACATAGAACAAACCTGTTTTTGGTGAGAAGGTTGCCGGTTGCTGATCTTTTGCACCATGTGCCGCAGGGCAGATACCGGTGGTTTGCGTATCTTCACCATTAGCTGCCGGTGAATATTTAGCGACTCGATCTGGCAATCCAGTTTTCAGACTAACGCTATCGGCCCAGTTAACACTAGGGTCGAATTTTTCTGCGACCAGCAATTCACCTGTTGCACGATCCATGGTGTAACCAAAGCCATTACGGTCAAAATGCACCAGCATTTGTCGCATTTTGCCTTTGATTTTTTGGTCTACCAGAATGTTTTCATTCACACCGTCATAGTCCCACTCATCATGCGGGGTCATCTGATAGATCCATTTGGCGACACCAGTATCTAAATCACGAGCAAACAGGGACATGGTCCACTTGTTATCACCGGGACGTTGTAGTGGATTCCAGGTAGATGGGTTACCAGTACCGTAGTAATAGAGGTCCATATCCGGATCATAAGAGAACCAGCCCCATGTGGTGCCACCACCGATTTTCCATTGTTCACCTTGCCAGGAGTTCAATGAAGAATCTTTACCGATGGGTTGCAGCATAGCCGTGGTGTTTTGCGGATCGACCATCATTTCGTCATCCGGTCCGGTACTGTAGGCTTTATAAAGTGTTTTGCCACTCATATCGTATGCTTGAACATAGCCACGCACACCGAATTCACCACCTGAAATACCAACAATGATTTTGTCTTTAAACACATTGGCGTTGCCGGTATTGGTGGCACCAGTTCTTGGATCGTCACGTTTGTCGGACCAGATCACTTCACCGGTTTCGACATCCAAAGCAACCAATGTGGTGTCAGCTTGATTCAGGAAAATCTTGCCGTCACCATAAGACAGGCCACGATTAACTACGTCACAGCACATGACGGGAACGGTTTCATCGTAATTTTGTTTGGGTTCATATTTCCATTTGATCGCGCCGTCATTGTTTAAATCTAATGCGAAGACGATGTTCGGAAATGGCGTGTGTACATACATCACATCATCAATAATCAGTGAATTACCTTCATGGCCACGTAACACGCCGGTAGAGAATGACCAGGCCATTTTCAGATCTTTCACATTGTCGAGGTTGATTTCAGACAATTGGCTATAACGTGTGTTGGCATAATCACCCGCTGACATCACCCAGGTGTCAGGGTTTTTCTGCATTTCGCGTAATTCATCTGCAACGCTGTAACCAGGAAGCGTCAGGGACAGCATCAGTAATGATAATTTTGTTTTAGTCATGTTGTTTCCTCTATGTTAGCCGCCATAACAAGCCATTAGTAATGAGAAGCGAAATAGGCTTTTGAACGGTGTGAGGATATTAGCAACGAGGAAACACAATTAATGGCCTGTGTGTCCGAATCTTTTTTGGAGGCTGTGGAACCACAGTCAAGTGGACTCGAATAAGGTTTAGCGGGGAGATGGCGTAGAGTGAAACAATTTATTCGGTGAAGTACACATATATAAGGTTTGGAAAAATAAAAGAGGGTGATAGCTTATAAACGACTATAAATAGTGTTTTTTGATTAACCAGATATGTCGATTTTGATTTGAACAGGCTGGATGAAAACCGGATTGCAATTATCGATCTATATAAGGTTTGATCGGCAAATTTCAGACATAAAAAAACCTCAGAAGAAGTACTTGCTGAGGTTCTTTAAATCATTGGCTCCCCGAGCTGGACTCGAACCAGCGACCCAATGATTAACAGTCATATACAGGTTATATTGCTAATCCAAATAAAATTCCCAAAATATTAACAAGGACAGTCGCTTATGTGATACTTGAAGAAAGTGTATTTCATTTTAGATCCCGATCTTTACCGAGATATCACTTTCAAAAGTTACATAGCAGTTACATTGGAGATTGGGGTGGCGACGAACCAAATTATTTTTACACAAGCAAGAATCAAAAATCTTGCAGTTCCTGAATCTGGATATATGGAATATACAGATATTGAACAATCCAAGCTCATATGCCGAATTAGTTCGTCAGGTAATCGATCATATATAGTCAGAAAGCGAGTTCAGGGAAGACTTCGTAACATCACAATTGGGAAATGTTCCGATTGGAATGTTAAAGATGCCCGTGTGCAAGCTCAGCATTTATTACTGGCATTGGCCAGGAATGAAGATCCAATTTTGAATAAGCGAAAGAAAGAGAAGCTCAGAACCACATTGGCTGATTTGCTTGTTCTGTATTTGGATAATAGAAGCCTTCAGCCTAAAACAATCGAAGATTATCAATATAAAACTGAGAAGTACTTGAGTGATTGGCTGAGCAAGCCTGTCTCAGCGATATCATCACATGATGTTCAGACAAAGTTTAAGGAGCTGAGTGAAATTGGTAAAACAACGGCTAATGGAACTATGCGAATTTTTCGCTTATTAATGCTTTATGCAGTAGCACTTGAGTTAATTGAAGAATCACCAACGAAGGTACTGAAAAATGGCAGGCTTTGGCATAAAAATAATCGTTCAAAGCGAGTTATTCCTAGTAATAAATTAAAAAACTGGCTTGATGCAGTAGAGCAATTGACGAATCAGAAAGCTAAAACATATTTATTGATGTTGCTTCGCATGGGGGTTAGAAGCAGCAGTGCGCTATCTTTAAAATGGTGCAATGTAGATCTTGACGGCAAAACGGCAAAATTTGATACCAAGACAGGCACAGATGTGATGCTGCCCATTCCAGATCGATTAATACCTACATTGGAAGAATTACACAAAGAGACAGGAACTAACATTTGGGTGTTTCCAAATTTAGATGGAGATAATCCTATGTGGGTGCCTAAAAAACAGATCAATCGCATTATTAATCATATAAATCTTAAGTTTAGTAGCCATGATCTTAGACGTACCTTTGCTACTCTTGCTGAAGCTTGCGGGCTACCTACGACTCTCATCAAAAGAATGTTGGATCATGTCACAGATAGTGATGTTACTGGTGGATATATCATTACTGAGCAAGATACTTTGAGAAAAGCTTTTAATCAGGTGTCACAACTTATAGATGAAACAGTGAAAGCTTAACGAAACGATAAAAAACTTTGTAAATTGTTTTGATTGACCGAGAGCTATTTAAACGCAAGAAAAAACAAGAAGCTATTCTTAAAAAGCGTACCAAAAGTAACAGCCCTCGAAAATCGCTGGCCGAATTCAGCCTAATGTTAACAAAATCAGTTATCAAGAATTGATCAACGTCAAAATTGATGAGCCTCTAATCTACGAAAAAACACTTTATTCTGTTCAGAAAAAGTTTCAAACGCAGGCAAGTATGAGCATAACAAACTGAAGATTGCATACTTAAACTAAGCGGTTACTGTGATTTAATGAAATCCCCTTCACATCAAATTTTCCTTATCTCAATTATCTCCAATCACCATTTTTATTGTCTTTTTCGCTTGTATGGCAATTATCAAACGATAATTAAATGTACAGTAAGATGCTATACCTAGTAAACATTATAAATATCAATGTGTTAGGTGTTATCAAGGTGGTTTATCTTCCGTATACTGTTCATATGTAAACAACAACCAGAGGTAAATATGGACAGCAATATTTTTGAACTAATGACAGCTGCGGATGTTGCACAGCTATTAAAGGTTTCCACTCAAACATTGGCGAATTGGCGTAGTTCGGGTCAAGGTCCCAATTTTCATAAAGTGGGCGGATCTGTAAGGTACGAGCTTGCAGATATTAAAGAATTTGTGGCTAAGGGAAGGGCTGCATGAGCTGATCAATAAATCATTAACCTATAGTCGGTTATAGGTTAGTAGATCAATCAACCTTTTTGAGCTCAGCATTACTATATTAAGCAAGGAAATTTATTATGACACTCAGCCAGTTTATGCACGTAAAGACATATCCAAGAAAGATATCCAGTTTGTCATCCAAGAAGTATGGCAACACCGTGGATAAAATCGTGAAAGAGGCTATCAGATTTAAAGGGAGTTGCAATCACGTCAAGGTCCCTCAATCAGTGAGATTAATTTCAGGTAAACCTCTTGAGGATTTGCCAAAAAGACTTGAAAAACTACTGAAAGACACTGGTCAAAATATAATGGATACCAAGCATGGGGGGCTAAAAAAACGAGCTGTTCGGTTTGATGCGCACGTTTTGCTTGCTGCTGTATACAGTTATCCCGTCAAAATCGGAAAGGTAAAACACGATGCAATGGATGACTTTTTCAAAGATTGTATAGAGTTCCATCAAAATCAATTTGGTGAAATTGATTCTGCCGTACTCCACATAGACGAAAGTTATTTTCACATCCATGTTTATACAATAGATGCTAACGCTAAACGTCTCCACCCTGGATTTGCTGCCAAAGAATACAAAAAGATAGACACAACCTATACAGGTACATACCGTTCAGAGATGTCTAAGTTACAAGATTTATTTTTTGAACAGGTATCGAGTCACCATGATATAGCACGTATTGGTCCAGCTCGAAAACGCTACACAAGGGATGTTTACTTGAGCATCAAAAAAATGCTGAAGAGCAGTCAGCTGATTATCTTGAGCATTTAGAGAAAACAATTAAGGATAAGCAAGCCGAGGCTGATAAAAAGTTTAAAGCAACAGAGCTTGAGAATCAGGCACAGATACAGAAATTACAACAGATGATTATGGCTCTCAATCAGAAATATGAGCACATGCAAAACAATCTTTCACATTGGGAAGCAATCCAAGTAGAAAATGCAGCTTTGAAAAAAGAATTAGCTAAAAGTCAGGCCTTAGTTGAGCAATATCAACAAGTAGAAGGTGACGATAACTATAGTCCTAGGTGAATTAAACCATAACAGAAAGGGGTAATTTTTACCCTATTACGTATTGAGGTAATGAATAATGGCAGCAAACGCCAAGTTTATTGACATAAAAGATGCTGAACTATTTAAGCTGCAGCTGAGTGACATGCTCGCTCTAGAACGTAAAAATGGGTGGATTGATACAGTGGAATTTTGCTACCAGAATATTCCTTTTTTAGGAAAGCACGGTACGCCCTCAAATCAAGAAATTCAGGGCAGTTTGGTAGGACAGCAAGGTTTTAAATCATGGAAAGCATTCGTTGAACATTTAGGCTGGAGTTATGATAGATGGAAAAATTGGCGTAATGCATATTCGATAGTTATCAAATACCCTTATCTTCGAGAATTACAGGTCAGTAAGAGTGCCATTACTAATACTCACAGAACGTTAAAAAATGACTTTCCATGCAATGCCATAGAGTGGCATGAAATGATTAAGAATAACCACAAACATAAAGTTAGTTCCAAACAGCGAAAAGAAGCAGCGAAAAGTCCTTCTGTAAATAAAACATTTATACCTCAATATTTAAATTTTAATAGTTTTAAAGAATCTTTAGTTCGGCAAGCCAGTGCATTAGATGCGCTAGAGCAAAGAAAAGTCGATGAAGTAGAGAAAATCAATGAGATTTCAGACATAAAGGCGATAAATAACAGCCTTCTAAAACAGCTTAAAGAGCAAAAAATTCAGACTGAAAATCATAAAGTTTCATCTAACCAGATCATGACTGAGAAGATTGAAATATCTCTTAAATGTAAGAGTTTGAAGCAACAATTAAAGGTGAACCATAAGAAAAATTGCCACTACAAAGCATATTCGATACTTATAACTTTAATGTTCCTTTTATCAACAATATTTAATGAGCCAGTAAGTTTGCCAAGCAATTTATCTTCTAGCATGACGTATATCTTTCAAGAATAATCCCATAACATAAAATCTTACAGATTGAGCAATCTATCATAACTTGCGCTGACATCATGATGCCGCAAACTTTATGTCTCCATGGCTGATACGAACGTTGAATGCATAGCTTCGTACTCCAGTTTGACTGTTGTAGCTATGCATACACAGCAGAAGAGGGGGTTGAAGCCTTTAGCAATACTCAACTTTTATCCCAAATTATTACTAAGTCAATGCACACTACCTAATATAAACAGGGTATACGGATTTAATGGTTGATGGGGCACCTTCACCCCATCAATCTGATACCACCCTCAGATGGTTGATAGATCGACTCCGTAGTTGAGTCCCTCTGCGAAGTCCGGCAGTCCGTAACCGATGGTTTTCTTGTAGAAAGGAGAGACCTTCGCAGTCGGTGCCTTCTTCTTGTGCTTCGTGGTGTAGAGCATTCGTGCCCGCATCACCTCGAAGGAGTAACCGCGCCCTTCACGGTTCTTGTCCTTGGCCAGTCGGTTGATGGACTCCGTGTAAGCGTTGGTGACGGGCATGTCCGTCTCGAAGTAGGTCATGGTCTCTTCGCGCCAGTTTCCCACTGCCCTGACCAGATCGCTCCAGACTTCCTTTTGGCCCTTCGGGATGGTGGCTATCCACTCGTCCAGGGCGGCTTCTGCCTGGAGCCGTGTGGTGGCGTCCCAGATGCCGTAGAAGCGCTCCTTGTGCTCGTAGGCGGCCAGCAGTTGCAGGAACGCGCCTGTCCAGGTCTCCATGATGAGGCGCTCCCGGTCTGAGACTTCGTGAGCGCGTTTCAGCAGGATTTTCCGGTCTCCCTTGAGAGTCCGGCTCTGGGACGGTTTCAGCTCCTTTCTGAGGCCCTTGCGCACTCTCTCTAGGGCATCGTTGGCCATGCGCACCACATGGAACTTATCGACCACGATACGGGCCTGGGGCAGCACAGCCTTGACCGCTGCCCGGTAGGGGTTCCACATGTCCATGCTGACGATCTCGACCTTCTGCCGGTCTTTCAGCTTCATCAGGTAGTTGGTCACCACGTCCTGGCGGCGGGTGGCCAGCAGGTCGAGCAGGGTTCGCTCCTCAATGTTGGTCAGAATGCAGCGGTAGCGCTTGTTCAGGTATAGCTCGTCAATGCCCAGGATGCGGGGCGTCTCGAAGCGGTGCCAGCGCCCCAGGAACTCGGCGCGGGCGTTGAAGATGTCGCGCACCGTCTTCTCGTCCAGGCCGGTCTGTGCCGCCACAAAGGTGTAGGGGTGGTTGAAGGATTCCTTCTCCACGTACTCATGCTGCCGCAGTGTCATACGGAATCCGTCCACCATCTCCGGTAGCTGGGGCCTGAATGTTGTCTTGCAGGCCCGGCAGGTGTATCGGCGGCGGACCACCCAGAGAGTGACCCGCTTGCCGTGGATGGGCAGATCACGATAGGGAACGTCACGCTTGCCGAACCGTACGAACTCACCCTGCACGCCGCATTCCTCGCAGGCGATGGGATCGGGCACGTCCACCTGGAAGTGCATTTCGTCGTCGGTTGATTTGCAGCCCAGTACTTGGTATTGCGGCAGGTGAAGGATGTTGTCGGGAAGTTCGGTCATGGTGTTGTATAGGCGTAGGTGTCAGTCAGATCCATCCGGCTCGGCATTGGTGTTTGCTTTTTTACCCAACAAGCTGCTGGAAACGAAAAGTAAGGCACCGAGGACAATTGCAATATCAGCCAGGTTGAAGGCCGGCCAATGCCAGTCTCGCCAATAGAAATCAAAGGAATCCACAACATAGCCGCGAAAGACCCGGTCAATCAGGTTGCCCATGGCGCCACCGAGGATAAGACTGTAAGCGATGGCTTCTCCTTTATGACGATTTTCAAGGATCAGCTTGATCAGAAAAATCGAGACCACTACCGCGATTCCGATAAAAAAGTAGCGCTGCCAGCCTCCACCATTCGCAAAAAGACTGAATGCGGCACCGGTGTTCCATAGGTGCACCCAGTTAAAGAACGGGGTCACCGAAACATACTCGCCATAGGCCATTGATTGCTGCACCAGCCACTTTACAGCCTGATCAGACGCTGCCAGCAGGCCCGATATGGACAATAGGGCATACGGCGAGAGCTTTTTGCCAATAATGAGCATTATTTAACCCTTCAACGCCAGAATGCGTCTGGCACCGTTAAGTACAATGACCCCCGCGATGGTGCCGATAATCAGATCCGGATAATTGGACCCGGTCCACGCGACCAGGGCGCCGGCGGTGATGACCCCCAGGTTGATCACCACGTCGTTGGCCGAAAATATCCAGCTAGCCTTCATATGAGCTCCGCCCCCTCGATGTTTGGATACCATCAGCAGACAGGCGGTATTGGCAATCAATGCGACGAATGCGATGGCTATCATCACCAGCGATTCAGGCTCACTACCGAATACAAAGCGCCTCACGACCTCTACGAGTACGCCAACAGCCAAAACCAGTTGGACCACACCAGCAACGTGCGCAACACGGACCTGCCTTTTCACGCTATGCCCAACCGCATAAAGAGCGAGTCCGTACACTGCCGCATCAGCAAAATTGTCCAGGGACTCTGCAATGAGGCCAGTTGACTGAGCCATCAGACCGGCAGTCATTTCCACCACGAACAGAAGTGCATTGATGCCGAGCAACCAGCGCAGGGTCCCGGATTCTTGCTTAGCAGAAGCTGCCGAAAACTCGGCGGCCTTGATGGTCTCCGGATTTGCAGCGACGGTTTCCTGAAGCGAGGCGCCTAGCCCCAAGGTCTTCAGTTTCGAGGTGACGGGCTCGACCTCGCCGTCATGCACGACCTTCAGCCGGCGGTTCGACAAGTCGAAGGACAGCGCCCGAATCTCCTCAAAGCCGTTCAGGGCTAGGCGAATCATTCGTTCTTCTGATGGACAGTCCATCTTCGGCACGGCATAAACACTGACCCATCTCCCTGGCGCCTCGGAGGAGGCCTGTATATCGGTATCCGCTGCGGACGTTGCATCACCGCCACAGGCGCCACCACAGGATTTGCTCATGATACGACTCCACTTGAACAATGTTGTGGTACCATTTAAAACTATAAAGCTACTATAAGGTCAATAGAGTAAAGAATCCGTTGGGGAGGAGGCTGATGCGCATTGGTCAGTTGGCGCAGTTGGTAGGGGTCGAAACACAGACGATCCGCTTCTATGAACAGCAGGGCTTGTTGCCGCCGCCTGATCGGCAGGACAACGGTTACCGTGTCTATACCGAGAAGCATGGTGAGGGGCTGGCCTTCATCCGTCGCTGCAGAATCCTAGGCCTGTCACTGGCTGAGATTCACGAACTACAGAGCTATCAGGACGACCCTCATCAGCCTTGTACCGCCGTCAACGCCTTGCTCGATGATCACATCTCTCATGTGCGGTCGCAGATAACCGCTCTGCAAGCGCTTGAGAAACAACTCGTTTCACTGAGAGCGAGTTGCAACGATGACCGGGAAGTTGAGGCGTGTGGGGTTCTTGCTGGAATTAGCGAAGGAAACATGCACCAGCAGTAGGTGAAGCATCAACCAGATAATCCGATGAGATGCCGGTCTGTCTCACTCTCATGCAAAGGTAAGATCAACCATTTAATCCGCTTACCCTGAATAATAAGTGTATTAGGAAAGCTTACTGTCGCTGGGAATAACAAAAAAAGAATCGAAACCATTACTGCGCTGGTGAGTACTTCTTTTAGGTTTTGCTTTTTATTATTGAATGACTTCCCAACCGTCATCACTCTCAACAAGTCGAATGCTGGAGGCTGCTGATTGCTCTCCAGTGAACTCAGAAAATGATGTTACTTTTACGTCACAGACAAAACCCGAAGACTCAGAGGCTGCTTTACAGCTCAGTTTTTCAACATCCCGAATCTCTACTTCATATTGAGCCATTAAATCGCACTAAAGAAAATTTATTTTGATGCGTTAACTCAGATGTACAGCCGTGGTGAGATTAATCTCAAATTAACTGTTGTTTCTCCACAAACATAGCAATACCTGATTTAACACAGTCCCGAAGTAAATTATTACTTGCATGAAAGCTCCGTCGCTTAGCTCAACAGACACAGTCATAAATTTAATAAGAATTTAATGTGTGAGGACTAGTACTTCGGTGTTGGGGAATACACAAATACCACCTGTATATCCTAATAAACAAAAACCACATATAAAAACGACTATTAACTTAAATATTTTATCTGGCGGAGTCTGCCTCCTAGATAGTTCTGACTCTGAGTACGTTTCATCCGCAGCAGTTGCACAGATTAGTGGCGCTAAAGATGTGCGCATGGAACAAGTGACCAGTTTGCCGATGTTATCAATTAATCCGCAGCGAGAACATCTGACCCTGCTGGGACTGGACATTGCAACCTTACAAAATGCCTAGCAAATGGTCATTGGCGGTCAGGATCTGAGGCTGATTTATGAGGGCGATAAACTCTTCCGGCTGGTGATGCGGCTCGATAAACAATTACGCCGAGATGTTGATTCACATTCTTCTAACTTTGCTGCAAAAGTAGAGGTGCAAATCCACCACCCGGTGTACGTAAGTTGGTAGCTTGACCTCGATAAAGTCTTGCTGCAGCAAGTAATAATTCCCCTCGGTAAGTATACAATCGCACATCAACCTTAAGCATTTCACGTTCGTTATCAACCATCACAACACGTTCTGAGGGTGGCACATAGGCCTGTGCAACATAATCACTTTCAAGAATACGTGCAAATGTGCTTTTGGTCAGCTTGCTGCCGCGATAGACACCCTTGCTGCCATGACCTGCCACCGGTTTAAAAAACCACTGCCGCCGTTGTTGCCAGAGTGATTGCTCATCATGGGCGGTAACCTGAATGGTGTGGGGAATACCCTTTTTTAAAAGTTCAGCATTTTCAGTACTTAACCCCCAATCTAGTAGAGTCTGCTGATCTGACATTAAGGCCAAGTTTCGCTTATCAGCAAATAGGGCGTGTGTATAAGGATTCGGGGTGATAACTGCGCCACATTCTAACCAAGCAAAACGCAAAGCAGCATGTTCAGGTGCATCTAGTCCAAAGTCGACCAGACGGTTGTAAACCAAATCGATTTTCTGGTTATCACCATACAAGACTCCTGATTCGTATTTGAGATCCGTTGGTGAAAGTATGACGGCATCAATGCCATGTTGGATGAATAGCTGTTGCGCGAGTTTGAACTCCGGATAGAGATGTTGTTCTTCCGGTGCATCGTCGATGATTGCAATTCGCTCAGGTTGTCCGCTACCTCTCTGGGCCCGCCATTCACTTATAAATTGCGCAATGACTGCTTCATCGAAATCTTTTGCCCAAGACGCCTGTGTATTGCCGCTACAACATTTTAGTTGGGCGCGAGTCAGGATGGCATTAAGAAAAGCGCCACCGGCATTGGTATTGATTTCGATAAGACGAGGACCATCCTCACTGAGGTGGAAATCATAGCCCATAAAAGCGCCTACTGGACCGGGATTATGCCGTGCACTCTCAGGTGCCCAAGACATGATCTGTTGCTGATATTCTGCAAGTGAAGCAGCGGATTCGATTGCCTTAACAATCGCCTGCATTTGTTCAAGATCAGAACTTGGAACAAAAATCGCGGCATTTGAGAAGAATTGGCGCATGCCCGAAGTAGACAGGATGCCTTCAGCGTTATCACCCAATTGGTTGTTGAGATCGCGAATAATCGCTGACCAATCTAGAGTAACGCAGGTACAGTGATGGTTTAGCCGTTGTGATCTTGTCTGCTCTTGAGAACTATCGATTTTTTTCATTGATTCTCCTCTGTCGGAAAACGTTATATTAATGTCCAACGGTTAACTTTAAATCATAGGTGTTTAGTTTGATTAGTGACCGTTATTGCAATCTTTACCAGCCTGCTTAAAGCCCCTTTGTTGGACGTCCTCTATAGTTAAACAGGATGAACATTCTGCCTGAGGCTTACATAATCCTTGTAATAAGCAAAGGAAATCGTGAACACAAAAGAATAATTAACAAAGGCAGGTAGGGCAGAATATAGTTCGTATGCTCTACAAACGGTAAAAAAAAAGGATTACATAAGGATTAGGTTTTTGTAATGTTTAGGTCATCAAGGTGACAGAATCGTCCGTTAGTCTTCAAAGTAGGTTGATTTAATAGTTGAGCCAACGCTGGTCAAGCGGAAATCAAATTTAATTTATCGTGATGTTGGCTCATCCAATTAAATGTAGCTTAAGAGGCAATGACAAGATTTAACTATGTGTTGCCGCTAATAATTTTTGCTTTAATCAAGTTATTCATACTTTTAATACTATTTAGGACTAACTTTATGAAATTTCAAACCTTGCCATATTTTGTTGCGTTGCCAGCATTAATGTTGGCTCTATCTGCTCAAGCTCATAACCCTGAAGAGCATATTAACAAAGGAGAAGCACCTAACTGTGCAGCTATGAAAGATATGGATCATTCTAAAATGGATATGAAGGATCCAGTCATGCAAGCCATGATGCAGAAATGTATGCCTAAAGATGAAGTAATGTCTAAAGATGGTGATGCTGGCCATGATATGGAAGCAGGTGTTAAAAAACCTTCTGAGCATCAACATTAATTTCAGATATCATTAATGAAGATGGCGACATAGCAGCATCACTTGAAGCCGAATACGACATTCGCCTCAGTCAAGTTTCGTACTTACAGCCACGCTTGGAAGTTTCTGCTGGACTCACAGATGCCCAAGCGTTCGATCGCCCCAGTGGATTCAACGATGTTCGAATAGGACTGCGTTATCGCTATGAAATCTCTAGAGAGTTTGCACCTTACATAGGTGTTTATTGGAGCCGGGCCTTAGGTCAAAAGGCTAATCAAATCTCTGATGAAGGGGGCGATAAAATCGAAACAGGTTTTGTTGCCGGGGTTCGGATGTGGTTTTAACTAGAGTAACAAAATTAGTAAAACTGAAGAGGGAGAGTAAATGACTAACAATGACGACAGAACAACGCATTATAAGGAGGGAAGCCTCACTTTAGCGGGAACAGTTATGCTCGGTACCGGTGTGATGATTGGTGCTGGTATCTTTGCGCTTACCGGGCAAATGGCGCAGATGACAGGTGTTTTATTTCCTTTAGCGTTTCTAGCCGCCGCAGTAATCGTTAGTTTTAGTGCCTATTCATACATCAAAATTTCTAACGCTTATCCCTCTGCAGGCGGCATTGGCATGTATTTGCATAAAGCTTATGGTAACCGGTTGCCAACGGCTTTTAATGCTTTGCTGATGTATTTTTCAATGGTGATCGCCCAGAGCTTTCTCGCGCGCACATTTGGTTCATACACCATGCAACTTTTCGGTGGGGATCAAAGCGGCATTATGGTGCCTTTGCTTGGTGTCTCGCTCATTTTGGCCGCTTTTATAATTAACCTTTTAGGTAATCAATTGATTCAGGGGGTGGCCTCGTTCATTGGTATTTTGAAAATTCTGGGCATTCTCATTTTTGGATTGGTAGGTGTTTGGATCGCCGACAGTATCTCTGTCGACTTTACAAGCCCAGGAGAAGCAGGAACCTTCGGCAACTTCCTCGGTGCAACGGCACTGGGGATACTGGCCTTTAAGGGGTTTACCACTATTACTAACAGTGGTTCTGAAGTAAAAGATCCTAAACGTAACGTAGGTCGCGCAATTGTTATTTCTATCGCGGCCTGTGTGGTCATTTATGGCTTGGTCGGTTTTGCTGTGGCGAGTAATTTATCGTTGGCAGAAATCATCAAAACACAAGACTATTCCCTTGCTGCGGCTGCGCGCCCGGCATTGGGTGAATATGGTGTGTGGTTTACGGTTGCTATTGCCATGATGGCGACTGCTGGCGGTATTCTGGCCAGCATTTTTGCCGTTTCAAGAATGCTGGCAATGTTGACGGAAATGAAACTGGTTCCGCATCGACATTTCGGTATGCCGGGTAGTATTCAAAAGCATACATTGGTCTACACGGTCGTTTTAGGACTTATTCTGACGGCATTTTTTGATCTGTCTCGAATTGCTGCACTGGGTATCGTGTTTTACCTAATTATGGACATTGCCATTCATTGGGGCGTTCTTCGTTATTTGCGAGAAGACATTAACGCCAATAGATGGGTGCCAACTACCGCGATTATTTTAGATTTGCTCGCGCTAGGGGGCTTTGTCTGGGTAAAACTGAATACTGATCCATTTGTGATTGGTGTGGCGGTTGTTACTATGATTATTATCGCAGTTGCTGAGCAAATTTTCCTGAAAAGATCCGCTGAATTACATCATCATCATTAATTACAATATTTTACGTGGAGGGCAGTACCATGATGACTGATAATATTTTTGGTAACACCATGTGCGCATGACATTGGTAGTGGATGCTGGTGTTTGCCATTGTCGTTGTTATTCCGGTTTGGCGTTTTTGTCAGCGTACAGAGTGCCCAGGTTGGATGGGAATACTGATATTGATTCCTTTCATTAATCAGGCATTACTGTATTTCATTGCGTGTACCGATTAGCCAGTAGAAAAAAGATTGAGATAAAGGCAGCCGAACACTGGTATGTTCACCATCAGGATTTATTGAGGGTCTAAGCTTATGGTCATCTTCAGTAGACATAAGTGCTGGTATTTTTGCTGTGACTAACAATCTTTTCTAGCGTTTCATATCTAATAGAAGAGCGAGGTTCTGATGTTTCCGTCAAAAAATTGTCCTGTTTGTGAAATGTCCGTCGCAGATAACAAATTATCTGTAAATTTCCGTGGCATTGATCTTTGGTTTTGTTCTCAACAATGTCAGGACAGATTCAACCAACGGCCAAGCTTATACATTGGTGATCCCAAGCATGGTAAATCAGTCAAGCAACATGGTGTAAGGGTTAATAAACAGAGACTTATTAAGCTTGAACTGCCTGACAATGAGGAGTTAAAAATTAAATTGATTAATGGTTTAAATTCATTGATGGGGGTGACGCAAGCTAAAATTAATCAAAAAGTGCTTGAAATTGAATACGATTTGGTTCAAATATCACTTGATGAAATTGAGCATTATATTTTGGCCTCGGGGGTAGATATGGAGCAGTCGTGGCTTGATAAGGTTCACGATGCTCTCCTTCATCTCAGTGAGGAAGGTGAATTGGGTAATCTCGGACACCCCTATAAAGACGATAGCAGTCATTAATTAAATCTGACTTGGTTTTTCCAAGTCAAATGTTCATAAATGCCCGTCCAGTAATATCCAAAACTGGCTGCAAAAAGTAACTCTTCCAAGGGTATACCAATAAGAAACAGGCCACTCAGTGCATCCAGGTTCCATACACGTTCGATGTATCCCGGTGCAATGCTTTCAAGACCAAGGACAAAAATCGCGTAATAAACAAGAAATAGAACGCTTCCCCAAAAACTCTTGAGTGCAGGGGGGCCAGCATCGTGAAGTTCGGATGCTGGACACCTAAACCAGCTATTTCTTGTGAATATGCTTGCGGAGTTTTTTCTCTTCCATCTGATGTTCTCCCATCTGGTTCATCATCATCTGCATCATATTCATTCGCTCATCCATCATGCTCATGCAGTCTTCCTTGCCTTTGTGTTCCATGGTTTTACCTTTCATCTCCCCATGCATCATTTTCATACCTTTTTGCATGGCGGTCATATGTTCCTGCATCATTTGGTGGCGTTTTTCATGGTCCTGTTCTTGTTGAATTCGGTCCATCAGAGCTTGCATTTCCTGCATATGATCATGCATGGAAGTCATTCCCTTATCCTGCATTTTCATGGTGTTGTCTTGCATTTTGTCATTATGCTGATGGTCATCCTGGGCGAAAGCTGGCGCGGTAAGGATGGCGGTGATGATGAGTGATCGGGTAAGATTTTTCATAGTTATCTCCTAGGTTTACTTCAAGGGGAAGATTCCCCTCTGGTTTAACGGTTGTGACCTGACATGACACTACAGCCGGTCATTCGTTTTTTTTCGCCCATCTTCCAGACCACGGCGATAGGCTTCTTCCGCATCTTGGTGTTGATGTTCGTCTTTACTGTTTTCTCCATGATCGCCATGCCCCTTATGCATGAATATATGCATCAGTGGACACAACAAAATAATCAGAAATGGAAGATATGGAAGGATGTGGGCACTGTGATCAACGAAAATAAAATAGAGCGCCACTCCAATAAGTATAAGAGTTGCCATACCATGAAGGCTGGTCCAAAAACCGGGTTTGCTTGCCATCTAGTTTCTCCTATGCCGCCTTATAGACAGCGCTGTTAGATGTATGTCAGGGTCATTTATCAACATTCAGTTTCACCCGCTTAAGGCGCAGTGAGTTGCCAATCACCGACAAAGAGCTGGTTGTCATGGCGATCACCCCGATCATCGGATGAAGTAGGCCGACAGCTGCAATGGGTATCGCGGCCACATTGTAAAACCAAGCCCAAAACAGGTTTTCAACGATTTTCCGAAAAGTTGCACGGGACAGGCGAATAGCCTCCACCACCTTGGTTAGTTCACCTTTAACCAAGGTGACATCCGCAGCTTCAATGGCAACATCGGCGCCAGCACCAATAGCGATACCCACATTGGCCTGTTTCAGTGCCGGGGCGTCGTTGATGCCATCGCCCACCATGGCCACCAGTTGCCCATATTTTTCCTGCAGCCGCATAATTGCATCCACCTTGCCTTCAGGCAAAACGCCCGCCATAACTTCGTCGATCCCTACCTGGTTCGCGACGTGGCGAGCTGTACGTTCGTTGTCGCCTGTGATCATGACAGTGTGAATGCCCATCTCATGAAGCGCGGCAATGGCAGCTTTCGAGTCCTCTTTAATGGTGTCGGCCACGGCGACAATACCGGCTGCCTGGTCTCCGGCGGCAACTAGCATGGCGGTCTTACCCTCGTTTTCAAGACGGATCATGACTTCTTCGAGGTCGCCCAACTCTATATTGGCTTCGCTGAGAAGCCGGCGGCTGCCCACGCGAATGAGCTGGTCGTCGACACGGCCTTCCACTCCTCGCGCAGTAATCGCTCGGAAGTCCACCACTGTAGGAACCTCCAACCCCTTTTCCCGGGCGCCATTCACGATGGATTGCCCCAGAGGATGTTCGGAGCCGGCTTCCACAGATGCCGCGAACCTAAGTACATCGCTTTCATTGAAGCCGGCGGTAGCAATCACATCTGTGAGCGCGGGCTCGCCTCTGGTGATGGTGCCGGTTTTGTCGAGTACAACGGCCTTGATGTCCTTAAGAGACTGAATGGCTTCGCCGGAGCGGATAAGTACACCTGATTCTGCGCCCAATCCCGAGCCCACCATGATGGCAGTGGGAGTGGCGAGCCCCAAAGCACAGGGACAGGCTATCACCAGTACGGAAATTGCCGAAAGTGTACCCAGCATCAATGGTGAAAGTTCCGGGTTAACCCATGGCAGGAACTCGGCACCCCAGTAAAGAATCGGCCTAAGCGACTCGGCGAAAATTAGCCAGATTACAAAGCTAGCAAGACTGATCATGATAACCGCCGGGACAAACTTTGCGGTCACTCTGTCGGCGAATTCCTGGATGGGTATTTTAGAGCCTTGTGCCTGTTCCACCAGTCGGACAACTTGTGACAAAAAGGTATCGGCACCTACCCGAGTGGCGCGAACTTGCAGCATGCCTTCCTTATTAATGGTGGCTCCAATCACTGCTTCGCCAGGTCCTTTCTCCACCGGCACGGACTCGCCCGTGGCGATGGATTCATCCAGATGACTATTACCTTCGACAATTTCGCCGTCGGTAGGTACCTTGCCGCCAGGCCTAACCACCATGATGTCTCCGACCTGAAGCTCCGCAACCGCTACTTCAACTTCATGTCCTTCCCGTAGTACGGAGGCGGTTTTAGCACCCAGTTTTAGTAGTTTTTTGATCGCCTGTGATGCCCGCCCCTTGGCACGAGTTTCCAGGTAGCGGCCAAGCATATGGAAGGTCATGATGGTGGTGGCCATTTCAATAAAAGATGTCATGGGGTAGATAAATCCCACAAGCCCAATCAGGTAAGGGGGCAGGCTTCCCAAGGAAATAAGGACATCCATGTTGGCGGTGCGATTGGTAAGGGAACGCCAGGATGAGCGGTGGGTTGCCCACCCGCCTTGCAGGAAGACCACAGGAAAGCCAAGTAAAGCAACCCAAGTGAGATAGTTTGGCACCGGCACCCAGAACATATGCACCATCATCAATACCATAATCAATGTGGTTGGGATGGCGGCGAACCATAAACGCCTCCAAGCCTGTTCAAGGTAACGCTCTTCAACCGCCGCGTCGGCTTCCGCATTTCCCTGCGAACGACTTTCACTGATGGCTGCTACATCGTATCCCGCTTGCTCAATAGCTTCTTTGATGTTTTTTGTGTTTACTGTTACCGGATCGAAACTAACCGTCACCTTATGATTGGCAATGTTAGTTGAAATATCATTAATGCCGGTAAGGCGTTTGATGGAGGTTGAGACTAGCCCAGCACAATGATCGCTGCCCATGCTAGGTACTGTGAACAAGGCTTCGCTAGTTCCGCTAGACATTGGTGATGACATACTATCTACATCGTAGCCGGCCTTTTCGATTGCGTCCCAAATGTTCTTATCACTTAGCTGGTTTGGATCGAATTCCACAGTGACATGGTGGTTAGCTATGTTGGTACTGATATTGATGATGCCTGATAGTCGATTAATAGAAGCTGTTATGAGGCCAGCGCAGTGATTGCTGCCCATGCCGGACACCAAAAACTGTGTTGTTTCAACATCCGAAGTAGTTTTCGTAAGTTTAGATTTTGAGGGTTGTTCAGGTATGTCCATAGCTATCATCTAACTCCAATTTAGTATGCAAATAGTTAAGACGTTGTTGGGCAATTCAATCAGATTGATTTGACATTATCTGGGAATGTTCCAGACAGTTAACATCAAATTTCGGAAACTGAGTTCGAACATTCCAGCAAACTTACATCGATATGCATCTCGTGATTTATCAAAAAACCCGTCAACAAATATAGCTCCAATTTATCTTGTTGTAGAATCAATCTCGCTAACTAATATATGACGGCTAGGATCTCTAAGTTAGAGTTTCTAGCAGTAGAACAAAATAGATACTACACCTATAAGAAGATACTTAGATGCCTCTTTCAATATCATTACGTTTAGATTACAAAATCGTAATCATAAATTTCATAAAGTTGCGTATGATTGGATTTATGGATGATCTGTTTAGCAGGCTGTTGAAAAATGGGGTTTGATGAGCAAAAACTTCCCGCCGTTAAGAAAATGACGACGTATAAATCGGTAGAAACAATTGCCTCGATTTTGGTGTAACAATTACCTGCAATGCTCAATCGACGATCAGCAACAGCATCTGTTTAAAATATGCGCAGTTTTTGCCTTAATTCCCTGTTTTCAGGCCATTAAAGTCTTCAATCTCGTCACGTTGTACACCGCAGCCACAAACCGGAATATCCAGGCGACTTTGTCCCGGCCGCAGTGGCGAAGTTTTCTCATGAGACCAAACTCTTTCATCCAGCCAAAGCATTCTTCGATCCGCTTGCGTTTAACTTGACTGATACCGTAACCGATAGCTGATGTCGTTCTACCGTCAACGGCACTGCCTAATGATTTGGCCGCGACATGCGGTGTGACTTTTAACCCTCGGCACACTTCCACAAACTCGCCCGTGTCATAGCCCTTATCGGCACCCACCGTCATACCGGGACGGGTGCCTTGATATGCCAACATTGTGGTACCGGCGTCCCACTCCTGGCGGGTACCCGCTTCGGTTAATTCGGCTTCAACGATCAGCCCGTTTCGGTTTTCGGTTAGCAGGTGGCCCATATGATAGAGCTTCGATTCCTTGCCTTTACCCTTACGAAACAGGCGCGAATCACTATCGGTTGTGGACTGGTGTGTCTTGTTGCTGCGCTTATGTCCGTGGAAGTTGTCACCTGGACCGTCACTATCGTCTTTCGGTTTGAAGGATTTCATGGAGGCACAGGCTTCCAGCAAGGTGCCATCAACGCTGAAGTGTTCCCGTGACATCAATTGCTTGGCGTAGGCCTGTTTCTTGACAGCATCAAAAAAGTGCTGATCAACGTCATTGAGCATCAGGCGGTCCCGGTTCTTGGAGAACACGGAATGGTTCCATACCGTATCATCTATGCCCAGCCCCACGAACCAGCGGAACATCAGGTCATAGTCAAGGCGCTCCATCAACTGACGTTCGGAGCGAATCGTGAAGACTATTTGTAACAATAAGGCTCGGACCAGTTGTTCTGGTGGAATTGACGGACGACCAACCCTGGAGTACATCTCATCGAAACACCACTGCATATCCTCCAGCGCATGATCAACCACCGAGCGTATCTTTCGGATCGGGTGGTGCTGCGGAATACGTGATTCGAGGTCAACATAGCTGAAAAAGGAAGACTGAGGATTGATTTCTCCGCGCATTCGATTCTCTCGGTGGTTATTTATCGCTATTATCCCATATCAGGGGTTTTTCAACAGCTGCTAGCCAGGGTAAACAGGATTACACATACATTACAGCAATGTAATACATGGGTCATCTTAAGGTCAGAAACACCGCTCTACTATGACAATGGATAAGTCCAGGTGCACCATGGGAGTTGTGTGCGGGCCGATTCAATGCAGAAACGCAGTGACAGGATATCTTGCCAATATTAACGGTTGATGGCGTACAGGCTAAAGATCGAGGAGCGTGTAATAGTGAATACGAGAAACCGGATACCTGTGAATGAAAATTGCTTGACCTGTGTCTTGGACACAGGTGTAAGGTGACAAAAAGCCGGATAAATTCTTCGGATTTACTCTCGGGTTTAGAACTGATGATTGACTCATATCAAGGCAAGGAACAGATCCTCGGGGTTAATCTGAATCCTGTGATAGTCAGACTGAGCTGCGAGGAGGGCTGTGTGAAAGTTATCGAAATGGCCAGGCGTTTAGGGGTTACGGCCGATACGGTGCGGTTTTATACCCGGATCAAGATTCTGAAACCGGGGAAGAACAAAACCAATGGATATCGGGAATACAGCGAAAATGATTACAACCGCTTGCGATTCGTGCTGAGTGCACGGCAACTGGGCTTTTCCGTTGAGGATATTCAGGAAATTTTGAACCACGCGGATAAGAAGAAATCGCCTTGCCCGACGGTACGCCGCTTGATTGACCAACGCCTGAATGAAACTGAACAACGGTTCGCGGAGACTCTGCAACTGCGGGAACGCATGCAGCAGGCCGTGGTTGAGTGGAGCCAAAAGCCAGATAAGGTGCCGACTGGCCATATGATCTGTCACCTGATTGAAGAGTTTGCCCAGTAAATCAACATAGAGGATTTGCCATGAATACACAGAAATTCGAGAGCCCTACTCATCACCGGGGCGGCTGCTGTTGCGCCAGCAAGTCATCCACTGCAGCTAACACTCGGAGCAGTGTTGACTCAGATAGCGATATCCCGCTGCAGCGGCTACAGGTGCAGGGCGCAACGTGCGGTGGTTGTGTAAGAAGCATTGAGCAAACGCTACGCTCTGTTTCCGGCGTAAGCGATGCGTGTATGGATCTGGCGACGGGTGTCGCTTCGGTCGTTGGCATGGTCGAGTCTAACGCTCTGATAGAGGCGTTGGATCGAGCGGGTTTTCCTTCGACCCAAATCAATTAGTTTATGGCTGATGGTTGGAGTAATTAGCAGTTGGTAAGCCTAAGCATGTTACAGGCGTGAAATATGGTGGTGGAGAAAGCCTGCTGGCCACTGAAAGAAAGGCAATGGCTAAATTTTGTTGTTCAGGAAATGCTAATGGATCAAATTAACACACTTAAGGTGATCGACATGGGCATCGACACCCACCAGGAACCGGTGGTGTATATGCGCAGTGATTGTCACATCTGCCGCTCTGAAGGTTTCACTGCCAACAGCCGTGTCATGCTGCGGTACGGGGAAAACAGCGTTATCGCCACGCTGAATGTGGTGGACGAACAGGTACTGAGTTCCGGGAGTGCAGGGTTGTCTAAAAGTGCCATGCAGCGCTTGGACGTCGATGATGGCGCCGCGGTTAGTGTCGACCACGCACCGGTAGTGACATCACTTGCCGCCGTGCGCAAAAAAATCTTTGGACACAAACTCAGTGATCAAGAGATTACCGCTATTGTCGAGGACATCGGCGACCACCGCTATTCGGATATCGAAATCGCCAGCTTCCTCAGTGTGTGCGCGGGTAGCCGTTTAGACGTAGATGAAATCATCAGTCTCACCCAGGCCATGGTGGCCTGTGGTAAGCGGCTGAACTGGCCAGACGAAGCCATGGTTCTTGATAAACACTGCATCGGTGGGCTGCCGGGCAACCGCACCACACCGCTCGTGGTGTCCATTGTCAGCGCTGCGGGACTCACCATCCCTAAAACCTCCTCGCGGGCGATCACCTCTCCCGCCGGTACTGCGGATACTATGGAGGCACTGACTACCGTCAATCTGGAGCTCAATGAGATTCAACGTGTAGTGGCTGAGACCCATGCCTGTCTTGTTTGGGGTGGCGCTGTCAACCTGAGTCCGGCCGACGATTTGTTGATTCGCATTGAACGGGCCCTGGATTTGGATGGTGAAGGGCAGTTGATCGCCTCGGTTTTATCAAAAAAAATCGCTGCCGGTTCCACTCATGCGGTGATAGATATTCCCGTCGGCCCCACCGCTAAAGTGCGTTCCCAGAACGACGCCGATCGCCTTTCCTCACTCTTTACCCAGGTGGGAGCCGCCTGTGGTATTCAAATTCGCTGCCTTATTACGGATGGTAGTCAGCCGGTTGGGCGTGGTATCGGCCCGGTAGAAGAAGCGCGGGATGTGCTGGCAGTATTGCAGCGCGAGCACAGTGCACCACAGGATCTTCGGGAGCGTGCCTTGTTTCTGGCTGCACATCTGTTTTCACTTGCTTATCAAGAGCGTTATGAACAAGGGCTGGAAAGAGCGATCGCGATTTTGGATGAAGGTAAAGCCTGGCAGCAGTTCCAGCGCATTTTGGCCGCGCAGGGTGGGATGAAAGCCCTGCCTGACGCCAGCTACCAACATACCGAAGCGGCCACAGCAGTGGGCACACTTACCGCTATCGACAATCGTCAACTCGCGCGTCTGGCGAAGCTGGCAGGCGCTCCGGCGACAGCGGCTGCGGGGTTGCGTCTACATGCTCGAGTCGGCGACAAGGTCACCGTCGGACAACCTTTATTTACGCTCTGTTCCGATACGATCGGAGAGCAACAGTATGCGATGGCGTTTTATCGCCAATCGACAATTTTTACGGTCGAGAAGGAACGATGAGCGAGGCGATGGCTGTGAAAGATAAATCTCCAGTGGTGTTTTCCCTGAACAATCATCCGTTGGCTGAGTCACTCAGTAACGCGATTGGTGGTCAACCTGGCGAGTTTAACGCTCGGCAGTTTCCTGATGGGGAGTCCTATCTGCGTATTCAATCTGATGTAGAAAATCGCGCCTGTATTGTGGTGGCTGATCTGTCACACCCAAACATCAAATATCTGCCGTTGTTGTTTTTATTGGAAACACTGCGGGAGCTGGGAGCGTCGCAAGTGGGGTTAGTGGCGCCTTACCTCAGTTATATGCGTCAGGATCGCCGTTTTGTCGATGGGGAAGCGGTTACTTCACGTATTTTTGCCAAGTGCCTTTCTCAACATGCTGATTGGCTGGTTACGGTCGATCCACATTTGCATCGCTATCATTCTCTGGATGAAATCTATTCCATACCCAGTCGTGTTGTGCAAGGGGCTCCGGCATTGGCGCACTGGCTCAAAACGCAAAGCAACCTACTGTTGGTAGGGCCCGACAGCGAAAGCGAGCAATGGGTTGATGAGATTGCTGCCTTTAGTCAACATCCTTTTGTGATTGGAGAAAAGCAGCGCTTCGGGGATCGCCAAGTCGAAGTGATGCTGCCCGACATCAACGAATTCAGGGATAGAACGGCAGTGATTATCGACGACGTTATTTCCAGCGGGCAAACAATCCTGGAATGCGTTAAAACACTTCGGTCCAAAGGTATCGACAACATTCAGTGCGTGGCGGTGCACGGCATATTTGCCGATCACTCCGATAAAACCTTACTGGCCTCAGGCCTGAGCCAACTGGTCACATCCAATACCATCCCCCATCCTTCCAACGCTATTGATATTACGTCGCAACTGATTGCGCCCGTTATCAGCATGCTTAAATTGGCAGGAAAATCATTATGAAAATTACCTTTGTCGGCGGCACCGAGACCGTTACCGGCTCAAAATTTCTGCTGGAAACTGAAACGACAACCGTATTAGTCGATTGCGGTTTGTTCCAGGGCTACAAGTGGCTGCGGGAACGCAACTGGCAAACCTTGCCCCTGGACATCGACAAACTGGATGCGGTGCTGCTCACTCACGCACATCTGGATCACTCCGGTTATATCCCGGTGCTATACAAGCGCGGCTTTCGCGGCCCGGTGTTTACCCATCACGCCACTAAGGCCCTGTGTCAGATTTTATTGGCCGACAGCGGCCATATCCAGGAGGAAGACGCTAAGTATTACAGCAAACATAAATTGGGCAAGCACGCGCACCCTGAGCCGCTTTACGACCGTCAAACGGCGGAAGCCAGCATGAGGCTATTTCAGTCTGTGGAGTTTGATGAACAGATCGAGGTCGGGGATATCCGTTTTTATTTACAGCCTGCCGGTCATATTCTCGGCGCCGCCAGCATTATCGTTGAAGCGGAAGGGAAACGAATCGGCTTTTCTGGTGATGTCGGTCGCTTCGATGATGTGCTGATGCCCCCCCCTCGACCATTGCCGGAGCTGGATCTGCTGTTGATGGAGTCCACCTACGGCAACCGCCGGCACGACACCCAAGATCCGTTTCAGCAGTTGGCGGAAATTGTTAACCGTGTCGCCAAAAGCGGCGGCGTGCTGCTAGTCCCGGCCTTTGCGGTAGGGCGGGCGCAGGCCTTGCAACATCTGTTGGCGACCCTGATGGATCAGGGCGATATCCCCAAAATGCCCATCTATCTCGACAGCCCCATGGCGATCAAAGTATCGGATATTTTCTGCCAGTTCAGTGATCAGCACCGGTTGAGTCACGAGCAATGCTACCGCCTATGCGATGGCGTGACCTATACCCGCACGGTGGACGAATCGAAGGCGATTGCCGGACAGGCTTTCCCCCATATTGTTATCGCTGGCAGCGGCATGGCTACCGGAGGTCGTATTCTCCACCACTTCAAACGCCTGTTAGGCAGTTCTAAAACCACGGTACTGTTTACCGGTTATCAGGCGGGCGGCACTCGCGGCGCAAAAATGCTGGAGGGTGTTGATGCGGTGAAAATCCACGGAGGCTGGGTACCGTTGAGAGCCACTGTCAAAGTCATCTCAGGTTTGTCGGGGCACGCAGACTACCTCGAACTGACCCAGTGGTTACAGCAGTCAGCGCTGACCGATACTACTCGAATTCAACTGATTCACGGTGACCCGGAAGCCCTTGAAACCCTTCGGGTGCACTTGCAGGAGCACACCGCGTTTGCGGTGAATGTGGCGGGTTATCGCGATATTTTGCGCCTGTAATCGAAGAGATAATCCACAGCGGAGAAAAAGTTATGCAAATTGAAACCTTAAAAGATGTGCTGCACTGGACTCGGGAATTTCACCAACACCTCAGCCAGTGTTTATCCCACTGTGCGGACAAGAATATGGATGAACGGGCCCGGATGATCCTTGCGTATCTGTCCGATCATGAGAAGGCACTGACCAAGGTAGTCAGCGGGTTTGAAACCTCAGGCGACGAGCATGCACTGAACACCTGGTGTTACGAATATGTGGCAAAGCACCCCATCGTTCGGCATGCGCATTGCGACGCCCCCTTTGCCGAGCTGGATGCGACGCAAATCATGGAGGTGATAGTCGATCAACACCAGCAGGTGATTGAACTGTATCGCTATCTCGCCTCCAGGGCGGAGATCCCCTCTGCCAAAGAGTTGATGGAATCACTCCGGTCGCTGGAGGAGCACGAAATGATGCGTATGGCGCAGTCTGCCAACCGGTTCGGGGATTTGTAGAGACACTAATTTCTCACAGATACACCACCATAAACGGAGGAATAATCATGACACTTAATGCGTTCAAATTCGGGATGGCCAGCGCGATTACCGCGGCAATACTGTGGCTGGCTTGCAGTCTGCTGGTGATGTTAATGCCTTCCACGATGTTGTCCATGTCCGGAGAAATGGTGCATATGCAACTGAATGAGATGGGTTGGCACTTGACTCTCACTGGTGTCGTTATCGGGCTGGTGGCCTGGTTCGTGGTAGCGGGTATCGCCGGGTGGTTGCTGGCGGCCATTTATAACCGCTTGCAGTCATCCGACTGATTATCCAGCTGATGAGCAGTTTGCCGCGCTATGACAAACCGGTTCTGTTGGTGTTGAATCCGGGTAGTTCATCCATCAAGTGGAGCAGGCATAACGTCTCGGCGCTTGAATATGCGGGTGCAACGGTGCCTGTTGCTATTGGGCAAGCAGGTGTCGGCCAATCAGCTGCGCAGACTTATCCTGGCGCGCCCCCTTGGCTGACCGATGTGCTGACAAATCATGCTGTTCGCGCGGTGATTATCAGAGTCGTACACGGGGGCTCTGAATATCATAAACCTATACCCATCAACGACGATAATTTTCGGCAACGGCAAACCAGTCGATACCACCATGGGCTTTACGCCCAATGAAGGGTTGTTGATGCGCACGCGCAGCGGAGATATCGATCCCGGTTTGCTGACCTGGTTGCAGTGGCAGGAGGGTTGGACGCCCGAGGATACCGACAGGGTTCTCAATTGCGAATCCGGCTGGCGGGGTCTGTCCGGCGGAATCGATAACCCGCGGAATCACTGGGAAAGTTTAAACAAGCAGGTATAGAGGGTACCGGTACATATGGTGCAGGACTCTGCGTTTCCTCAGCAGTAGAGGGATTGTTGTCATAGAAGTTAATCGTCCTGATCGCAGCAATCGCCGAAGGCAGGGAAAGTCAGATCCTTTAGATGCGGAGAATGCTGCAAGAGCTGTACATTCAGGAACGGCAACCGCGATACCAAAAAAGCAAAACGGAGCCTGTGAAGCCATTAGAATAATTTCTGTAGCACGGCGAAGCGCTGTCAAAGCCAAAACCCAAGCGATGAATCAGATACGAGGCATATTAGTCAGCGGCCCACAGGATATTCGAGAACAAGTCTGGAAAACTAAGCCCCATGATTGTGCAAGAGCTTGTATTGAAATGCTCTCTTCTGACAATTCAGATTTACTTGAATCGATGACATTAACCTTAAAGCTTCTGGCGCAAAGATGGCTTATGCTGACTGATGAGCTGGCGCTACTCGATAAAAGGCTGGATAAGCTAACCAATGAACATTGCCAGCAATTAAGAACAAGAATGGGGGTAGGTCCATATACAGCAGGGATCTTAGTGACAGTGGCTGGTGATAACCCTGAGCGCCTGCGTAACGAAGCGGCATTAGCCGCATTATGTGGCGTGAATCCGTTACCTGCATCATCAGGTAAAACTATCAGACATCGCTTAAATCGCGGTGGCAACCGTGAGGCAAATAATGCTTTATGGACTATAGCATTGGTAAGAGCGCGCAGCGATCCAAGAACTCGGCTTTATGTCGAGAGACGAACCGCTGAGGGGTTAACGACTAAAGAAATTTATCGGTGTTTAAAGCGTTATATAGTCCGTGAGTTATATCCGCTTATATTGAGTGATTTGAAGCGTATTAATTTCACAGGTTTGACATAGGAGCGTCAATGCGTGTGCGGAAAGCTTTTTCCACTCTCTTAAGGTTGAGCTGATTCAGGGCGAGCCGTTACAGGATGGAAAGCAAACACGCGAATTTGTTTTTGAATATATCGAAGTAGATTACAATCGGTACCGCCGCCACAGCGCAATTGGCTTTATTAGCCCTGAGCGGTTTGAAGCAAGAACTGTATGTTAGTTAACTGTCCGATGTTGGCGGTAGGGATCACATTACGCAGGGCTTTATCAGGGTTTGTCGGGGTTTTATATCGTTAAGTCATGCGTAGTGTAATAACAAAACGTGTAAGATTTTTATCTGAGGTGACGCTGATATCACCGTCATGTGCTTCGATAATCGCTTTAGTAATAGCTAGCCCTAAACCTGCACCATCACTGTGGCGTTGTCTTGATTGATCGGCGCGATAAAAACGTTCAAATAAATACGGCAAATGCTCGGCGGATATTGCTGGGCCGGGGTTTTCGACACTGATACAAAGCGTGTTAGCAGCATGCTGATAGCTGTTAACCACAATGCTGTGGCCAGAAGCGGTGTGTCGTATCGCATTTGATAACAAATTAGTTAAGGCATGCCTTAGTAAAGAGCGATCGGCATTAATGACGCTAGGCTGACCGGCAAAAGCAAGTTTGACTCCTGCTTCTTCTGCTAAAGCTTCAAAAAACTCGAATATGGCCGAGATTTCATCGGCAATATTTAAAGGCTGTTTGTTCGGGGTAATTAAACCATTTTTACTTTTGGCTAGCCACAGCATATCGCTAACCATCTTGCTAAGCCGTTCTTGCTCTTCTAAATTTGAAAATAACACGTTTTGGTATTCCTCAGCCGTTCGTTGCCGAGATAAACTGACTTGGGTTTGGGTAATAATATTGGTTAAAGGGGTGCGAATTTCGTGAGCAATGTCGGCACTAAAGTGCGATAACTTAGTAAAGCCATCCTCTAAGCGGTTTAGCATGTGGTTGAATGACTGCACCATATGCGTTAACTCAGAAGGTACTTCGTTGGCGTTTAATCTAATGTCGAGTTTGCTGGTTTGAATGTCGCGCATATTGTCACTTAGTCCTCTAAGTGGCGCTAAACCTTGATGCACCGCAATCCAAGCTGCTAATAAAGTAAGGAGGCAGGAACCGAGTAGAATCACCCAAAGACTTTGACCGAGTTGCTGCAAAAAGTGGATGTGAAAATCCATATCAATCGCTGTAATTAACCGGTAGTTATCGTTTGCAGTGGCTATGTTCAGAGCAATACCCCGATAGGCTTTATCTTGATATTGCCAGTGTTGGATATTTTCAATTTTAAATGTATCTATGGATTCATCAGTATCTGTAAGTTGGCTTAAATCAAAATTAGCATTGTTATAAATAATTTGCTGCTGAGAATTGTTTATTTGGTAATACACGCCATGATGTCCGGCAACAGCTTGCGATAATGATTGAGCTAAAGTTTTCGGATCTGTAGGTTCTTTAAGGAACACTTGCTGAACAGAGTGAACAATAACGCCAAGTTCATCGGCATCTTGTTCGATAAAATGGTGCTCTATAGAACTGATAAGCAGTTGCCTAACAACCAGTAAACAAACCGCAATAGTGACAACGACAGACAGTACCACTCTCAGGGTCAAGGACAGTGGCCGTTTAGTGTTATGCTTCATCCGCTTGCTCGTTTTCAAGTTTATAGCCCATGCCGCGCACGGTGTGGATTAATTTTGGCATAAAATCATCGTCTACTTTAGCCCGTAACCTTCTTATAGCGACATCAATAACATTGGTGTCGCTATCAAAGTTCATATCCCAAATCTGTGAGGCGATTAAAGATCGGGGTAAGACTTCACCGCTGCGGCGCATTAATAACTCTAATAAAGAAAACTCTTTATTACTCAAGGCAATTTTGACTCCGCTGCGCATGACTCTTCTTTTGGGGACGTCTAATTGTAAATCGGCCACCTGAAGTAAATCTGGGGTGGTTATGGTTTGGCCGCGGCGTATTAGGCTGCGTACCCGCGCCAACACTTCTGAGAAAGCAAAGGGTTTAATTAAGTAATCATCCGCGCCTAATTCTAAGCCTTTAACTCTGTCATCAACGCTATCACGGGCGGATAAAAACAATACTGGCGTAAGGTTATTGCTTTCGCGAATAGATTGTACTATCCGCCAGCCATTAACATCAGGCAACATCACATCCAGCACAATCAGATCAAATACTTCGGTCATTGCAAGGTGATGGCCGTCTAAGCCGTTTCTAACCAGTGAAACTTGAAAACCCGCTTCAGTGAGGCCTTGCTTTAAATAATCACCCGTTTTGATTTCGTCTTCAACAATCAGTAATCGCATAACCTTTCCTGTAAATAGGGGTAATTGATAGCTTGCAATACACAGGCTGCCAGCTAGATGACAACAAAATTACAACTTTGTCATGTCAGAGTCATGTTGCTGACAGTTATAAATAGCTAAGCTAGATGAAATAAATAAGTTCAGGGGTTATATAAATGAATGATAACAAGTTCAAGTTACCGGCTTCTATCTCGCGGCGCCGATTTGTCCAAGGGCTTGCCATCGGAGGCGTAATAGCTAGTTTCCCGCATGTTGTTCGCGCCGGTAGCTCTTTTAAAGACAATGCCGCGACAGGTTCAGCACCTGAATTAAGTGGCAAAGTTATCGAGCTAACTATTGCTGAGTCCTTAGTCAATTTTACCGGTGTAGTACGTACAGCAACCACCATTAATGGCTCTATTCCGTCACCAACGCTGCGCTTACGCGAAGGCGATGAGGTGACGATTAAAGTGACCAATACCTTATCTGTGCCTAGCTCTATTCACTGGCATGGCATTATTTTACCTTATCAAATGGATGGGGTACCAGGCTTAAGCTTTAAGGGCATTATGCCCGGTGAAACCTTTGTTTATAAGTTTACTTTGCAACAAAGCGGTACTTACTGGTATCACTCTCATAGTGGCTTCCAAGAAATGACTGGCATGTACGGTGCACTAATCATCGAGCCTAGAGAGCAAGATATCATCGTTGCTGATAGGGAGTATGTGGTACAGCTTTCAGACTGGACCGATGATGACCCGATGAAAGTATTTAGTAAACTAAAAGTGCAAGGTGATATCTACAATTATAATCAACCAACAGTACGAGATTTTTTCCGAGACCTGTCAGAAAAAGGGCTTAGTTCAGCATTATCAAAACGTAAAATGTGGCAAGAAATGCGCATGAGCCCGACAGACTTGGGAGATGTGTCAAGCGCTGCACTAACCTACTTATTTAACGGCAGCACACCGCTGGCCAATTGGCGAGGCCTGTTTAAAAAAGGCGAAAAAGTTCGCTTGCGCTTTATTAATGGCGCCAGCAATACCTTCTTCGATGTCCGTATCCCGGAACTGCAAATGACCGTAGTGCAGTCTGATGGCCAAAATGTCCATCCAGTAACTATTGATGAGTTCCGATTCGGCCCGGGTGAAACCTATGATGTACTGGTCACACCGCAATCTGATGCTTATACCATTTTCGCCCAGACCATAGAACGCACCGGTTATGCTCGAGGCACCCTAGCGGTAGCCGACAATATTAATGCACCCGTACCGGCAGTCGATCCAGTAGAGTGGTTAGCGATGGCCGACATGATGGGCAATATGTCCCATGGCGGTTCAATGACAGAGGGCGCTATGGATCATAGCCAACATGGCGCAGCTATGCCGATGGATTTAAGTCAGCATGCAGGGCCGGCCGCTGCTTATGCTAAAGCCAGCACGCAAGTGCGCCATGCCAGTACTGAATATGGCCCTTCGGTTGATATGCGGGTAGATACGCCAAGAACTAACTTGGACGATCCGGGCATTGGTTTACGCAATAATGGCCGAAAAGTGCTGACGTTATCCGATTTACACTCACTAGAAGGTGTTATTGAACCACAGCGTCCTGAAGCTGAAATTGAATTGCACCTAACTGGCAATATGGAACGCTATAGCTGGTCAATTGATGGTTTAGAGTTTGGCCAAAGTACACCTGTGCATATGAAGTTACATCAGTGCGTTAGGGTGATTTTACATAATGACACCATGATGACTCACCCTATGCATTTGCATGGAATGTGGAGTGATTTAGAAAGTGAAAGTGGTGAAGTCCAAGTCAGACGCCATACTATTCCGGTGCAACCTGCTCAGCGAATTAGTTTTTTAACAACGCCGCATGATGTAGGACGGTGGGCCTGGCATTGTCATCTGTTATTTCATATGGATGCAGGTATGTTTAGAGAAGTGGTGGTGTCATGAAAATAACAAAATTAGTCAGTAGCGCGCCGGTGATTGCGTTAACAGCGAGTTTATTGCTAGTAAATGCTGGGGTGATGGCAGACAGCCAAATGGACCATAGCGAAATGGATCATAGCAAGATGAAGCATGGTGATAAGGCGATGGACCACAGCGCAATGGATCATAGCAAGATGAAGCATGGTGATACGGCAATAGACCACAGCGAAATGGATCATAGCAAGATGAACCATGACGATAAGGCGATGGACCACAGCCAGATGGATCATAGCAA
>NZ_SSXS01000089.1:0-253 GCF_004832235.1 Methylophaga sp. SB9B | reverse complement strand
TTATTGGAGATGAAGACAAAGCAATCTCTCGGCTTTACGATATGCTGCATCCCGGGGAGGATGATAGCTCGGCAGTGCGTTCGGTATTTCTGATCGATCCGAATAAGAAGATTAGAATGACGCTGACTATCCGAAGAGTGCGGGCCGAAACTTCAACGAAATCTTACGGGTGCTCGACTCGATCCAATTGACCGATGGCTATAAGGTTGCCACACCGGTGAACTGGCATGATGGTGACGATGTAATCATTTTA
>NZ_SSXS01000088.1:0-253 GCF_004832235.1 Methylophaga sp. SB9B | reverse complement strand
TGAAGTACTGGACCGTCTTGAAAGACGGTTAATTCAGCTGAAAATTGAACGTGTGGCGTTGCAGAAAGAATCGGATGAAGCTTCCAAAAAACGTTTGGATACGCTGGAAACCGAGATGAAAAAGCTGCACGCGAATATACCGATCTGGAAGAAGTCTGGAAGTCGGAAAAAGCCGCTTTGCATGGCAGTCAGCACATTAAAGAAGAATTGGAAAAAGCCCGCCTGGAGTTGGAATCAGCCAACCGTAGCGGCA
>NZ_SSXS01000087.1:0-253 GCF_004832235.1 Methylophaga sp. SB9B | reverse complement strand
TAAACAGGTGCAAACGCAGATGACAGATTTGGAAAAATCGCTGGAAGCTGCTTTTGAAAAATGGGAAAAGTTGGAAGCCTTGCAGAACGACTAACGCAATATTTACCTGCTTTAGATACTAAAAAGCGCTGTCTTGATAACAAGACAGCGGCTTTTTCAGTTATGGCCTACTCGTCGAGTAAGGCATCTCGATTATCTTCACGATAGCGCGGCAGGATCCACATTTCGTACATTGATACCACCCACATAAAGG
>NZ_SSXS01000086.1:0-252 GCF_004832235.1 Methylophaga sp. SB9B | reverse complement strand
GAGCTGCTTATATAGATAAGTGTCTTCATTTGGATACTGATCTTCAGGCTCTCGAGTGCGCCAGCCCAGCTTGCTAAAATGCATAAAATAGCGTTTTTGAAGACTTTCGCTGATTATCCCGCACTGCGGCCCGCATAAGTACCGCCATCATACTGATGCCGAACTCATGTTTGAGCATAAACAATTCTCGCCATTCAATAGCGCTTCGACGATTGCCTAAATGTTGGTATAAAGCTTCACGTGGAGCAGGAA
>NZ_SSXS01000085.1:0-253 GCF_004832235.1 Methylophaga sp. SB9B | reverse complement strand
CGATTTTGCATCATGGTGCACAACGCTTGCAAACCATCACCTGTAATGTCAGTGGTCGTGATTTACGATCGTTTTTTAACGAATTACAGCAGCGAGTGCATCAGGAAGTACAGTTTGATGCAGACACTATCCTGAGTTTACTGGTACGGCTGTGGCGGAAGCGGAATCACGTAAGGATTTGTTAGTGCATTCCATTCTGGTGGGACTAGTGGTGTTGATTTTATTGTATATGGCACTTAAAAGTGTGCGAAAT
>NZ_SSXS01000084.1:0-254 GCF_004832235.1 Methylophaga sp. SB9B | reverse complement strand
TCGGGCTTTTCAACAAATTGCTTAACTTTGCTTGGAGCGTTTTTCTCTTCAGCCTCAATATAACCATAGCCAGTATGCGCAGTTTGTGGCTGTATTCCAAAAGTCACTAGCTTGTCTTGCTCAGCAATTTTTTAGCTTGTTCAATCGCTAAATGAAAAGCTGGGATGTTTTGAATAACATGATCTGCGGCTAGCACCAACAACAATGGATCGCTACCTGTGTCCAATGCTCTTAACGCTGCTAAAGCAATTGCC
>NZ_SSXS01000083.1:0-254 GCF_004832235.1 Methylophaga sp. SB9B | reverse complement strand
ATCAACGTTTTAATGTACTGGTTTGCACTACGATTATCGAAACCGGTATCGACGTACCGACTGCCAATACCATCTTTATAGATAGAGCCGATAAATTAGGTTTGGCCCAGCTTTATCAAATTCGTGGCGTGTTGGTCGCTCGCATCATCGTGCTTATGCTTATCTGATTACCCCGCCGCAACAGGCCATGACTGCCGATGCGATTAAACGTTTGGAAGCCATTGAGTCGATTGAAGATTTAGGTGCAGGCTTTA
>NZ_SSXS01000082.1:0-254 GCF_004832235.1 Methylophaga sp. SB9B | reverse complement strand
GAAGTGGATGGCAAAATTCTGCATATAGGTGTCAGTATCGGCATCGCTTTATATCCATTGCATGGCGATAATGCCATGCAATTGGTTCGCTACGCTGACGAGGCAATGTACGAAGCTAAAAAATTGCCTGATCGGATACAGGTTTTTGCCAGCCCTCCATTAGGGGTAGGCTCAAATAAACACAAAGAAACTATGCCAGATGATCTTTCAGTAAAAACGGCTGACGATCAGCAGTGAAGATTTCAATCCAATAA
>NZ_SSXS01000081.1:0-254 GCF_004832235.1 Methylophaga sp. SB9B | reverse complement strand
GATTGCAAACTTTGCGTCAATGTCTGCCCGACCGGTATTGATATCCGTAAAGGCCAACAGGAAGGTTGTATCACTTGTGGTTTGTGCATTGATGCCTGTGATTCGGTAATGGATAAAATCAATGAGCCGCGCGGCTTGATTCGTTACGCTTCATACGCTGAGTTGCAAGGTCATAGCAAACCGCAAGCGCTGTATAAACGTCCTCGAGTGATTATCTACACGCTGATCCTGTTGGCCTCTCTGGCAGGTATTGT
>NZ_SSXS01000080.1:0-254 GCF_004832235.1 Methylophaga sp. SB9B | reverse complement strand
TCTTCCATTTGCTTAACGCGTCGCAGCGTTGGCGAGGGCGAGAGGTTGATCGCTTCAGCCAATTCCTGATTGGAAATTCGTCCCTGCTTTTGCAGGATCTCGAGAATCATCTGGTCATAACGATCCATTTTTCAGTCATGATTTACTCCAATAATTTATATTAAAAGCATTTTATGCTTTAAAAATTGATTTATCAGCAATTATATTTGTTATGAAGGTGATTTGAGGCAACTTTAGCAATTTAATTCTGCAGC